>DASZXF010000249.1:0-2436 GCA_035546055.1 Ktedonobacteraceae bacterium | reverse complement strand
GGCAGGAGGCTCCACCTCCTGCCCGAAAAACACCTTCTATCTCAACATGAGGGCAGGGCAAAACTTGCCGGGAGAACGAAATACCCCTGCATATCGGCGATAGCCGGTTGAACAATATGCTCAAGGCTGATATACTACCAGCAGTACCCTATCGTTCCCGTAGCCCTATAACCAGGATCGCAAGATCCTAGCTCATCCAATTGGATCGGAGCTAAGAGAGCAAAGCTCATTTTCCTCTTCTACATCACACTGGCGTGGAGATGCAGAGGTTCCGGCGTTGGCGCGCGAAGCGCTGGCCGGGGCCAAAACTCGCATAGATATATAGGAGGATTGACGACTTATGAAGGTCTATAGTGCGGAACACATTCGCAACATCGCTTTGATTTCCCACGTTGGAGCGGGCAAAACCTCTCTAATCGATGCGGCCCTCTATGATAGCGGTGCCGTAACCAGGCAGGGGAAGGTCGACGAAGGCAGTTCAGTGGCCGATTTTGAGCCTGATGAACTCAAACGCCGTATGTCGCTGCACACCAAAGTGCTCCCTGTCGAATGGAAGGACACCAAAATCAATCTGATCGATACGCCCGGGTACGCTGACTTTATCGGTGAAGTCAAGGCCGGTCTGCGAGTGGCCGACGCGGCTCTGGTGGTGGTAACAGCGGAAAAAGGCGTCGAGGTAGGCACCGAATTGACCTGGCAATATGCCGACGAGCGCAATTTACCCCGCGTGGTTCTGGTCAATAAGCTCGAACGCGAAAATACCTCATTTGAAAATGCCCTGGATTCTCTGCGCCAGCAATTCGGTACGAAGGTTGTGCCCCTCCAGATTCCCATCGGTGAACAGGCTGACTTTAAGGGCGTGGTGGACCTGGTGACGCAGAAGGCGTATACCTTTGAGGGCGGCAATAAAGTCCAGGAAATCCCCATCCCGGCAAATCTCCAGGATAGCGTCAATACCTTCCGCGAGCAAATGATTGAGTCCGCTGTTGAGAGCGATGATGAGATTATGGAAAAATTTCTGGAGGGGGAAACGCTCAGCGATGATGAGATCCTCTCGGTCGTCAAAACCGGCACCCGCTCCGGCCAGCTCATCCCTGTTCTCTGCGGCTCGGCCCTGAAAAATATCGGCGTGCAGTCCCTCCTCGACGCGCTGGTAAACTATCTGCCCAGCGCGGCTGAGGCGCAGCCAGAAGATGCGCAGGCCTTCGGCGATGCGCTTTCTCTGCTGGTCTTCCGCACCGCCGCCGCCCAGGTGGGCACGGTCAGCACCTTCCGCGTCTATTCCGGCACGCTGAAATCCGATATGCACGCCATCAATCTCCGCACGAAAACGGATGAGCGTCTGAGCCAGCTTGTCACACCGCGCGGCAAAAACCAGGAGCCGGCCTCTGAGATTCCCGCCGGTGACTTCGGCGCGGTTGCCAAGCTGACCAATACCCACACCGGCGATACGCTCAGCACAAACAAAGATGGGCAACCACTGGAGGGGATTAACTTCCCGGCTCCCTGCTATACGGTCGCGCTTTTCCCGAAGAGCCAGGCCGATCTGGACAAGATGGGCAATGCCCTGAACCGTGTGCTGGAGGAAGACCGCACGCTGAGCATGGCGCGCGATCCAGAAACCGCCGAGGTTCTCCTGTCCGGCATGGGAGAGGCTCACTTGCAGATTGTCATTGAGGGCATTAAGCGCAAGTTTAATGTGGACCTGGAAGCCCGCGATCCTCGCATCTCTTACCGCGAGACTATTCGCAAAAAGGCCCGCGCCAACGGACGCCACAAACGCCAGAGCGGCGGCCACGGCCAGTTCGGTGATGTCTGGCTGGAGATCGAGCCGCTTCCCATGGGCGGCGAGGAGACGTTTGTCTTCGAGGATAAGATTGTGGGCGGCGTGGTACCCGGCCAGTTCATTCCCGGCGTGGAAAAAGGGGTGCGCGAGTCACTCAAACGCGGCTTCATCTCTGGCAATCCGATGGTCTATGTCAAGGTGGCCCTGGTGGACGGCAAATACCACCCGGTAGACTCCTCCGCGCAGTCCTTTGAAATTGCCGCGTCGCTGGGTATGCAGGAGGCCGTTCCCCAGGCCGGCCCAACTCTGCTGGAGCCTATCATGACGGTCAATATCGTCATTCCTGAGAGCAACATGGGCGACGTGATGAGCGACATCAACAGCGCCAAACGTGGTCGCGTACTGGGTATGAATCCGCTGGAGAACGGCATGCAGCAAATCACCGCCCATGTGCCCCAGGCCGAGATGCTGCACTACGCCACCGATCTGCGCTCAATCACTCAGGGCCGTGGCTCTTTCTCGATGGAGTTCTACGAATACGAGGAAGTGCCCGCTAACGTCCAGCAGGAGATTATCGCGCAACATAAAAAGTCCCAGGACTAAATCTGTCGTAGATCTTGCCTGATAAAACAATGGTGGCGAAAAATACG
>DASZXF010000248.1:0-3476 GCA_035546055.1 Ktedonobacteraceae bacterium | reverse complement strand
CAGATCCATTTCCCTGTTTACTGGCCATCTTATAGTTTGCCTGGATACACGCTTCAGCATATCAATTTCTATGTCGGGCTCGATCAGCAGTGGGCCGATGGTCCAATTCTGGAGTTTCAGTATAGCCTCCTTCCTTCTTTTTCCTCGAAAGGGAGCGGTAAAATCTGGATACGTGAGTTTTTGCCCAGGACAGATGTACTGCAACTGGTGCAGGAAGGGGCTGCCAGCCCTATTGATCAAAACGCTGGAGGTGCGCTGGCTATTTACGTCAATGGCCAGTGGATCGAAAGCACCAGCGGCGGCTCGATCTGGCAGTACGGAAGCCGCAGCGAGCTGATTTATCAGATCAATGGCGTTGTGTTCTGGATTGTGGGGGATCAGCAGGATGATGTAGGTGAAAAAGAGTTGATGCGGGTTGCGACGGGCCTGGAACTTTTGCCGGCGAAACCGGCCATACGCACACCGGACAATCCATCTCCCATTACCCAGAGAAATGCTGATGATATCCCCGGTCCATTCTCAACGGATGTGATTATTATCTTTACCAGCGATAGCGGGGATGCGAACGGCCCATATTATATCGGTGTGACTACCTCGCAGCCCCCTAAGAATGCCCATTGATGGGTAAGTATCGATGGAGCAGGCTGGCAGTCGCTTTGCTCTGCTGCCTGACCTGGCTGTTGGGTGCGTGTACTTCATCTACGGGGCATCCTGCTCAGGTCAATTCGCCCCTGCTTGCTCCCTACCACTGGACACCGTTCACAGGATCTCAGCCTCGCGGTACACTGACTATGGCTGATACTGGTTTTCCCGTTGCTCCCAACCCTCTTTTCGCCAGTTCACGCTTCGATATGGAGGTCAGTTCGGCCCTGTGGGCCTCTCCAGTGGTTTTCGATGCGCAGTTTCATGTTCAGCCCGATCAGTTGACAGAGGTGCCTTTGCCCGAAAATGGCGATGTTCTGGATGGCGGGAGGACTATTATCATGCGCCTGCGCCACGATCTGCGCTGGTCTGATGGGCAGCCGGTTCAGGCCAGCGACTTTGCATACTGGTGGCATCTCAACCAGAATCCTGATACCGGCGCGATTACGACCAGCGGCTATGATCAGATTGCGGAGATTACGACCCCTGATGCTTATACCGTTGTGCTGCATATGAAACAGCCCTTTGGCCCTTACCTGAGCTATCTGCCCTACGCGGCTCCTGAGCACGCCTGGGGCCATTCCCAGCCCATTGAACTCCAGAATCAGGCCTCTGTTTTTCAGGCTCCTGCCGTGACCGATGGACCTTATAAACTGGAGCGCTTTATGCCCGGGCAGAGCTATACCCTGGCCCCCAATCCTTTTTATCACTCAACCTCCTTCCACGGACCTTTCCTTGCCCATCTGACTTATCGCTCGTATCCAACAGCGGCGGCTCTAAGCGCCGCTGTACGTGCCGGACAGGTGGATGTCGCGGAGGGATTTACCGAGAACGACGAAGCCTCTCTGGACGCATTGCCGGCGTCTATGCAGCTCCAGGTTACGCCAGCTTCGGCCTATGAGCACCTGGATTTTAATCTGGCCTATCCCCTTTGGCAGGACCTCAGAGTTCGCCAGGCTATACAACTGGCGCTTGATCGCTGCGCCTTTTTGCGCAAGGTACTGCATACATCGGATTGCTCTCGCCTGACTGATCAGGTCGAACCCTGGCCCTCGCTGGTCAACAATCCTGATCTGCATGCTCCAACTCCCGATTTGCAGGCTGCCAGGTCGCTGTTGAAGGATGCTGGCTGGGCGCCTGGCGTGGATGGTTGGCTCTACAAACAGGGGCAACCGTTTGTGGTGCGCCTGGTCACGACATCTGGTAATGCCCTGCGCGCTGCTCTGGCGACTATGCTCCAACGAACATTAGCCACGCTTGGTATTCAGGTCAAGCTGGCCTTTTATGATCTCGCTACCTTCTTCGGCCTTTACAGCCGTGGAGGCGTTCTGGCGACCGGCGCGTATGACCTGGCTCTGTTTGGCTATGCAAATGCTCCCGATCCAGATGATGAGTACACGGTTTTTCATTCCTCGCAAATCCCTGATGCCGCTCACCCGGATCTGGGCAACTATGGCCGCATTGCCGATTCCCTGATCGATGACACTCTGACACAGGGCCGCTTTACCGTTGCCTTTTCCACTCGCGTACAGCTCTATCAGCGTTTCCTGGCTCGCCTGGCCTCCCAGGTCTACCTCATCCCCCTCTACACGGCTGTGAATATCCGTGTCGTCAATAGCAGGCTGAGAAATGCGCAGGGCAATCCTCAAACCCTGGCCAATAACTGGAATATTGCCGATTGGTGGCTGGCCGGGTGACTTTCAGCAAGGCACGGATGCAGGCAGAGGGGAAATATGTCTCATCGCGCGAAGGGACGTTGCTGAAAATGTCAAATTTCTATGATAAGATTTGTCTATATAATCAACGGGGAAATGATCAGGAATCCCAGGCGAAATCATCATACACAATATGTAGAAGCGGCATTGTGTTTTATTGAAATAGTATGGCTACATGTTGGTAAAAAACATGGTGAATAAAAACAGGGGGCGCAGGCGTGATAGGTTTGAGGGCTTTGAGTAGATTTCTGACCCCGACAATAAGGTATTATCTCTAATTTACTTAAAGGAAGAGCTGGGATGGACGTACAATCACGCACGTATCACGACGATGCTTATCAGCCTATCAATGCGTATGGAGTCATCGGCGACTGCCATTCGGTTGTGCTGGTTGCTCCCGATGGTTCGGTGGACTGGGGGTGTCTGCCGGACTTTGATAGCCCTGCCATTTTTTGTCGGTTGCTGGATGCCAGGCAGGGTGGCTATTTCCAGATTGCGCCCAGCGATGCGGCCATTCCCGGCACCCAGCGCTATCTGCGCGGCAGCAATGTCCTGCAGACGCGTTTTGCCAGCGTGGCCGGCGAACTGGTGTTGACGGACTTCATGCCGGTGGAAACGCTTTCTGCCTGGCAGTTCCGCGAGATGAATAATAATACCTGGACGCGCGAGGATGGCTCCTGCCATTGCCTGGTGCGCATCGTCGAATGTACCCATGGCGAACTGCCTGTGACCGTGCGCTTTAAAGTAACTCCCGCGTATGCTGAAGCAGGTAGCGAGGTGTACCTGATCCCTGGCATCGGGGCGGTGGTCAATGGCGGGGAGCAGCATGTGGGACTGGCTATCGTGGGCGGCAGTCTGTTGCCGACCTACGAGATGCGCATCGAGCAGGATGAGGATGAGGCGCACGCCACGGTGGTCATTCAGGCCACCCTGGGCGAGGGCGAACGGCTGCTTTTTGCGATGGGCGTGGGACGGACCGCCACGGCGGCTCATCGTCTGGTGGAGAGCGAACTGCAACAGCGCAATTTCGATTGGGAGCTGGCGCAGACTCTCTCCTGCTGGCGAGCCTGGATTCGCTCGTGTAGCTACAGTGGCCCCTACAGCGACCTGGTGGAGCGC
>DASZXF010000247.1:0-3806 GCA_035546055.1 Ktedonobacteraceae bacterium | reverse complement strand
GGGTCTTGAAGTCCACTATGGTTCATCCAGCACCGACGCCAACATTCCCATCAGCCTGAACATTCCCGCCGTCTGCATCGGCGTCACCCATGGCGAAAACGCCCACACCCTGCAAGAGTTTTTCCATATCTCCCCCCTCGGCCAGGGACTTGCCCAGGTCGGTCGTCTGACAGTCGAGGCCAGCGATATGCTGGCCGTCTGAAGCTCACCGACTGTTGATGCACCTGACAGGAAAGCAGGGTTCGCCATCTCGAACCCTGCTTTCCTGTCAGGTGCATCAGAGAGCGACCGGCAGCGCTTGCAGGCCGCGCAGGTAGGAGAGCGGATTCCAGGTCAGTTGTTCAGGCGTGCAGGCCAGGCGCAGATCCGGGTAGCGCCGCAGCAGCGTATGGTTTGCCGCTTCGCTCTTGCGCGCACGTCCTGCTGATCTCTACCCGGAGCCAGCCTGTGTTTTCAACTCGGCGGCCTTGCCTCTACTACGTTTGCCGCCAAAGATGAGCGTGACGGTCAACAAGATTACGCCAAGCGTAATAGCGGTATCAGCGAGATTAAAGATCGCGAAGTTCAGGCCGATCTGAGGAAACTGGAACCAGATGAAATCGACGACCGAGCCGTGTATGAAGCGATCAAACACATTATTGCCCGCAGCTCCGCCAATGATCAGGCCAAAGCTCAGCTTATAGAGAAGTGAGCCTGTGTTGAGCACCCGCAGGTAGAGATACACAATTACGGCCACTGCGACGGCGATGAGCACAAAGAGAACGGAGCCATTGCTACTAAACATACGGAAAGCAGCACCCTGGTTACGGGTATAATAAAGGGTGAGATAGGGACCGATCAACGGGACTTGAGGGCCGAAGTCGGGTGGGCCTAAATGGGCCACGACCAGTCTTTTGGTCCACTGATCGAGGCTGATTACGATCAGCGCTGTGAAGAATGCAAAAGCATCGTAGATACGGGCACGCCTGGCTGTCACGCTGTTCACCTTTTCCTGAGTGTGGTGGAAAATATGCTGCCTCATTCTATGCCCTTTCTCGCAGCTTGACAAGAGGATGGGCAAAAACAAGAAGATAAGATGGATCTTGATTCTTTGCAGGTTAGCGTATAGAACCTGCTCAAGCTTGCCCCCGAACAGGCCGCAGCCTGGCTCGATCTTATCGAAGAGACGGGGAGAACGCCCGAGGGACTCGGGAGGACCGGGCATTTTCTGTACATTGGTCAGAAATAGGTGTGAGAAGCGCTGAAAATAAATGGATCACATTTCGATGAGGATGGAAGCTGGTCCATTTATGGCCAAAGGCCATAGCTCAACGGAAGGAATCTGCGTGTCTATGACGATTTTGAGGTCGTTGAAAAACACGGCGTTTGCGTTGCTGTGGAGTGGACAGACTATTTCGCGGCTGGGCGATACTTTTTATACGGTGGCGCTGGCTCTGTGGGTACTGGAGAAGACGCGTTCGGCGGCGACGATGGGGCTGGTGCTGATCTTTGCCAGTGTGCCTATGCTGGTGCTTCTGCTGCTGGGAGGGGTCTTTGTGGACCGCTGGCCGAGGCTGCCCATTATGGTCTGTTCGGATCTCCTGCGCGCGGCGGTGGTCGGACTGGTCGCGCTGCTGGCTCTGAGCGGTCAGCTCGCGGTCTGGCATCTCCTGGTGATGAGCGCGCTGTTTGGCGCGACCAGCGCTTTTTTCTATCCCGCTTACCAGGCGTTGTTACCCGATGTGGTCGCCTCCGCCGATCTGCCGAGCGCCAATTCGCTGAAGTCGATCAGTCGGCAACTGGCGGGATTGGTGGGACCGGGGCTGGCCGGGCTGGTAGTGGCGGGAGGCGGTTCCTGGCTGGCGTTTGCCGGCGATGGCCTGTCCTTTGTTGTCTCGGCCTGTTGTCTGCTTGCCATGCCGGGCCGGCGGACGCTGCGCGGCTCGTTCGTGGCCCCGGCGGGGGTGCTCAAGGATCTGCGCCAGGGGGTGATGACGGTGGCTCGCTCACCCTGGCTGTGGATCACCATTGTCATTGCCGGGATCAGCAATATTACCCTGAGCGGGCCGTTTGAAACCGTGCTGCCTCTGCTGGTCGCGCGGCGCACCGGCGACGAGGCACAGATCTACGGCCTGTTGATGACACTCTCTGCGGCTGGCTCGCTGCTGGTCGCCCTGGTGCTGGGGCATTTCAAACGTCTGCGCTGGCGCGGCTACGGAGTCTACTTACCCTGGCTGCTGGCGGGCTTGATGCTGGTTCTGCTGGGTCTGTCACCCGCGCTGGCGGTGATGAGTCTGGCCGCGTGTGTCTGGGGCGCCTGTATAACGGCTCTGGGCCTGGTCTGGTACAATAGCCTGCAAGAACTGGTGCCCTCTGAACTGCTGGGACGCGTGGCCAGTATTGACGCGCTCGGCTCCTATGCGCTGTTGCCCGTCGGCTATGCGCTTTCCGGTCTGGCCGCTGACCACCTGGGACCGGCCCCGGTCTTTCTCATCGGCGGACTGGTCAGCGCGCTGGTGATTGTCCTGGGTCTGCTCCATCCCGCCGTGCGCACACTGGATTAGACAGGCAGCTCATTTTCTCCCTCTCTTTGAGGTATTCAGCATGGAAGGAGGCCGCTCATCTGCCTGGATGAGCGGCCTCTGTATGCGGACGCCTGTTATTGCATCGGGAAGATGGCAAAGTTTTGAAAGACAGCCTGGGCGTTAGTGGTGGCATCCGTAACCTGGGAGACGAACAGCGCGACTCCGCCGCTTTTATAGTTGGTATCGGTAAAATTCGCGACGGTGGTGCCGTTGATGATGAAGGTCAGCACCTGGCCTTTGGCCTCGACGGTCAGGTGATTGACCGAGCCGACGTGAGAGACGGCATTGTTCGGGCCTGATTGTTTCAGGGTCTCGGTCTGTGGCTTCCCATTGCCATCGACATAGCCTTTGTAGATATAGAAAGAGCCATCGCCATAGACTTCAAAGCGGTAGTAGAGGCCGAGAGCGGAATTCTGGGTAGAAGCAGTGCGAATATAGACGCCGTAGCCATTGTTTGGATCACCGCCGGTCAATCCAGCATCGACATCAACGCGTAGATCGCTAAAGGTCTTGCCACCGGGAACCAGTTCGGGGAAGAGTTTGCCGTCATCCGATTCCAGCAGCAGCTTGCCATCGCCGGCCAGGGTGATTTTGGTGCCGCTGGGTGCGTTGGTATCCCAGCCGTTTTTATTATTCTTGAAAAAGTCGCTGAAGAGTGGGGTGCCGGTGGGAGTAGTGATGGTGGGGGCATTGCTGGTGGTGCCGTTGCGCTGTTTGAGAATGTAGGTGCCACCCAGGATGCCGCCGCCAATGAGTGCGACCGCCAGGACGACAATCACGATAATCACGCCCGCGCCGGGACGATTTCTGGTCTTTCCGCCGTCCTCTTCGTCATCCTCCCTGCCCGGGCGTCTGGCCCAGGAGGGGCGCTCTGGAGTCATGGCTGAAGCGCCACCGTAGCCGTTTTGCCCGGTGCTCTGAAAAAAGCTGCTCATTGAGGGGCGTTCGGCATTCTGCTGAAAGCCGGAGCCGCCGAAAGAATTGCCGAAGGCGGACTGGCTGGCATTCTGCTGAAAGCCGGAGCCGCCAAAGCTATTATTAAACGAGGAGGCATTGGCGTTCTGGGGAAAGTTTGCTCCTGAAAAGCCTCCGCCAAAGGAATTCTGCTGCATGGGCGAACCCTGCCCGCCAAAGAGATTGTTCTGGTTAGGCTGCCATCCGTTTCCCTGTCCTCCCGCTCCCCACGCCGAGGCGGATGCATCCTGATTGCCCGGCCAGGCGCCATTTTGGAAGGGAGAAACT
>DASZXF010000246.1:0-2216 GCA_035546055.1 Ktedonobacteraceae bacterium | reverse complement strand
ATCGTCAGTGTGCAGGAAGGGAAGCAGCTTCCCGGCATCGCGGCCATGAATGACATGCTGGCGCTCTATCCCAAGGACAAGCGCCTGTACTTTTTGGCGGGCAACTGGCTGATGGGGGAGAACGGATACCAGCAGGCGCGCCGGTTCTTTGAACGGGCCCTGACCATCGATAAAAACTATCCCGCGGCGCTCAACAATCTCGCCTATTGTTATGCCCACGACCGGGAATTTGATAAGGCCTTTTCCGCCATGGAGCGCTACCTGGCGGCCCTGCCCAACGAGCCCAATCCGCAGGACTCCTATGGGGAGATTCTGCGTCAGGCCGGACACTTCGAGCAGGCCCTGGAGCACTACCAGGCGGCGCTGAAGATCAACCCCGCCTTCGTCTTTTCGCGGCTCGGTCTGGGGGATACCTACGCCCTGATGGGGAACCAGCCGCAGGCCCGCGCGGAATACGACAAGGCGATGGCGGCCGCCGATAATTCCGCCGACCGCCTCGATTACGGCCTGCAAAAAGCCATCACCTGGGTACGGGAGAACAATCTGGCGGAGGCCGACCAGGCCTTCACCGCGCTGGCCCAGGAGTCCCATGCCAAGGGGCTCGACCTGCATGAGGCGCAGGCCTATCGCAATCAGGCGCTTTACCAGCCCGATGATGCGGTGGCCTTGCAGCTCTTGCAGTCGGCAGAAGATGCCCTGGGACCTCAGGCAAACCTTACCCAGGCGGAGCGTACGGATGAAATCTCCCGCATCCTGCGTTATCGGACGGTGCGGGCCCTGCATGCGGGCAACAAGGACCTGGCGGATAGGTCTTATCAGCGGCTGGAGACGCTGGCCGGCGGCAGCCGCAGCAATATCGTGCAGGCTTCGCGGGCCGGGGCCGACGGGGCCCGCCTGATGGCCGAAGGGAAATACGCCGCCGCCGCCGATCGCCTGGAAGACGACCAGGAGAATCCCTATTCGCTGGAATTGCTCTCCGCTGCTTATTTCCAGGCCGGGGCGGCAGAGAAGATGCATGATGTCGAAATCCGCCTGCGCGCCCTGAACATTCCCACCCTGGAGCAGGCTCTGGTCGTGCCCGCTGCCCGTGGCAAGATGCCGCGCCTCCCCTGACCCTATTCTTTAGAGTTGCCCTGATTCTGGTGCAAGTGCGGAAGTCGGCCTTCCCCAAAAAACCGGGAAATATTGAAGATTTCTAATGCAATGCCCTAGCTTTGGTGCAATAATGCTGGCCTTTGAATTGCAATGCTTTCTGCAAGGACGAGTTCGGACGGTCGAGTCATGTGGATCGATAAGCTCTCACTAGGCGTGCTGCGCGTAATGACCCCGCTGGGACCGCGCTATATCAGGCCCACCTTCAAACAGCGGATTTATCTGCTGTGGCTATTCCGCCATTTTCCCGTGCTGCCATTTCAGGTTTTGAGCGCTCGCCAGCGCCGCCTGGTCGACCTTTTGTGTGCGGCAGAGCAGTTTGTTGCCTTGCCTCCCGACGAGGCCCCCCTGTTGGGTACGCTCGAACGCCGTCCGCCGGTAGAAAGCGAACCCTTGCCTCCGCGCAAGCCCAGTTCCCGAGCTGAAGAAGGCGTCGTGCCTTTTACCGCGGATGTCCGCCAGCGTTCCTAGCAGTATGGGACGCCCGGCCGGATTTCCCGGGTTGTGCCGCTGTTGAGGGCGTCTTCCCCGCTTGAGTCATTTTCCTTGCCGGCAAATGCGCGGTCTCTGCCTTCATGCGCGGCCTCTTGAGTGGGGATCAGGCACAGCATAGTCTGGAGATTCGCGGTCCTGGGCGCAATCGGGCGTCATCTCGCCACTTCCTCACAAGACAAGAAACGTATTTGACCGGTATAATGTTTCAGGTGCCGAGACGGCAGATTTCGCTGTCGCGGTGCTGTTACCGTTTTGTTCTAACGGCCAGCCAATATCCCGCACCACGCCGTTATCTGTGCCACCCTGGTGTCCGGGCGCGTAGCTCAATTGGCAGAGCAACTGACTCTTAATCAGTAGGTTGAAGGTTCGATTCCTTCCGCGCTCACCATCTATTTTAGGATCAATCACTTGCCATAGCGACTGCAGCAGCTTGCTAACATCTGCTAACAACTGATTGACTGAGATCGTTTGCTAACAAACTCAGCGGCTGAACGAAGTCTTTCACGTCTGTTCTGTCATACGTATCCATCGCGCTAGATTGACCTTCTTGTGTCCAAGAATATCAGAGA
>DASZXF010000245.1:0-2605 GCA_035546055.1 Ktedonobacteraceae bacterium | reverse complement strand
AACCTGCACAATCGCGGACGTGCTGCACAATGAGCACGATGGCAGTTTTAGTCTGCTGAGCCGGAATCACAGTATTTACGATGCCAGGGATGCCTTTGCGCGTCCGCTTGGTTCTGGCAAGACGCGTCTGCACGCGGTCATCATCACGCAGAACGGCAAGCTCAGTGAAAAGCCTCTGGGTCTGGTCACGCCCTGGGACATCCTGGCGGAGGCCAATCTCTAGCGCTGCATTGTGCCGCGCGCCCGTACTTCCGCGCGGCACAAACCAGCTTATCGTCTCCCGGCAGCTCTGGTCTGGTCGGCGTCGTTATGGCCTGGGCATGTTGAAGAGATAGTTAATGCCCAGAATGACCGCGCCCACCACGCCGAGGGCGATCAGACCGACGCTATGGAGAATGCCCAGGGCGATGGCGGACAGCGGCACCAGGATGGCGACGGAGACGATGGCCAGGGCCATGCGCTGGGCGGCGGAAATGGCCGGGAGACTGTTCCGTCGCTGGAAGGATGAAGCCTGGTAGGAAGAGGGAGCCTGCGCCTGCAAACGGCGAGCGATGGCATCGGCCAGTTCGTTGGCCTGCTGCGGAGGCACAGCGGGATATCCGGCCTCATACTCAACTCCAGGGGTGTTCTCGCTCCACGAGCGCTCGTCGCGGGGCTGAGGAACTTGCTGCTGATACATGGTGTCTGTGCTCACTTTCTGTCGGTGCTGGCAATTTCATTGAAGAGCATGATAACACAATTTTAGCTTTACCTGCGTTTTGATAGGTATCTTTTTCATTTCCCTCCCAACCTGCGAATATATACGGGACAGGGCGTCAAAGGTTGCGCTTCCCGCCCCCCGAAGGAAGCGGCTTTTTGCCCGCCCACCCATCTTATCTACATGAGTCCTCCCCACTGTTTCTGATGCGGCCTCAAGCGCTGGTTGCGCCCCCTTACAGGTATAGACTTTTTGGGAGGGCATCAAGAGAGAGTCTTGGAGCGCTGAGCCGCGCGCTGTTTTTGCCGGCGTCGGCGCTCTTTCTCCCTGGGAGTCTTGGTGCCGTGGCGGAAGGCAGGGGCCAGATGCTTCTGGGGAGCATCGATGGAAGTAGGCCAGGCTTGCGCCACCAGTTGTCCCACGGTCAGGGGAAGAGCCAGCCAACTGAGCGCGAGCAAGTGCAACCTGCCGCGTACGACACAACTCAGACGGCGCGGAGGAACCGTCCCCTGGCCAGCGTGCCGCTTGCGCCGGGCCACATGCGTCTCTGGCAAACGCTGTTCCAGTGGCAGCAAGCTACGCCGCTGTTCATGCTCCACAAGCGCTCCCACGCTCAGACACCACACCTGCGCCAGGGCCATCGCCAGCCAGAGCCGTTCGACATGGCTGGCCTGCGTCATTTTGCTGTGCTGCCATCCCCACAAGCCGCGCTTGATGTCTTTGAACCCGCATTCAATCCAGGTTCGCAACCCATACCAACTGATCTGTGCTTGCTCCACGCACAGATCAGTGACGACGGCCCATGCCGTCTCATACCCCGGTTCCCAATGGAGCAGCAAACTGGCTCGGAGCCGACTCTTCTTGCCTGCGAAACAATCGACGGTCCCAGCCCAATGCGTTCCCGGTGCAGGCACCCAACGACTCAGCCAATCGAACTCGTCGGCATCCGCCAGGCTCGCTTTGACCTCCAGATTGATGCGCAGAAATGGATGCCATCCCCGCGCCACAATCGCGTCCCACATCCAGCGTGCGTACAACCCCCGATCCGCCAGCACGATCACCAACCAGTCGGCAGGAATGCAGCCTTCCAGGTGGGCGAAGAGCTGCTCCCAATGGGGACGCCATGACCCTTCCTGTTCCGCTGGCAGCACCTTCCAGGCGACCGGAATCGCTCCTCCATTGAGCACCACGCTCACCGCCAGGATCGTCCAGCGATTGCCCAAACTCGTCGCATCAATCACCAGTGGCAAGCGCTTTTCCTCGCTGGCCCACAGCCGGACGATCCATCGTAACAGCGGTCCAAAACAGCTCGTCACTTCCAACTCGCGTCGCTTTCTGCCTTGCTTGCTTCCACTCTTGGCGGATGCATCCAGATACCACTCGCGTAAGCGTTGAAAGACGCTTTGTTCTTGCTGCTGCAAGATCTGGGCGAGCAGAGCACTGATCTGCACGATTCCTGCGGTTCCCGTCAGCGCGATCCCCGCGCTCCAGAGCACCAATCCCCACACCTGCGGTTTGCTCAAGTGACCAAACGCTGTTGACACTTCCTGGTTCCACTGCGATAATCGATCCGGGCAAGTCATCTTCGTTCTCCTGATGCGTCGTTTTGAGATAGACTCATCTTACCAGAGAATGGCGGCTTGCCGTTTCTTTTTCCCCTCCTCTCCCCAAAAAGTCTATACCTGTAAGGGTGGCGCCCCGCCCCCCTCTTTTTGGATGAGGTTTGGCGAGCACGCAGCGCTCGCCAAACCTCATCATTTCCCCTGGGTGGGGAGGGGAAACGCGCCTGGCGGTGCTGGAAACATTGGGGATGACTGATACAAAAGAGGGGGCGGGGCGCAATCAGCGCCTGGGGCCGCCTCAGAAACATCAGGGATGACCCATGAGTGATAGAGGGCGTTATTTAAA
>DASZXF010000244.1:0-8822 GCA_035546055.1 Ktedonobacteraceae bacterium | reverse complement strand
GGGAGAGTTCATAGAAACTCGTAAAAAGCTGATTGTGCAACGAGACAAATACAAAAGGGAGCTAGA
Organism: Ktedonobacteraceae bacterium; assembly: GCA_035546055.1. Taxonomy (GTDB): domain Bacteria; phylum Chloroflexota; class Ktedonobacteria; order Ktedonobacterales; family Ktedonobacteraceae; genus Paraktedonobacter. Next base: position 8,756 of record DASZXF010000244.1, on the reverse strand, counting down.
TGCTCCATCGGCATTGCAGCAATTCTATAGCTATAATGAACTGGTACAGAAGATAGGACCACATTGGGAAAAGCTACCATTAGAGCTAAGACAAACATTTGTGTCTTTACTGGTAGCCCAGGTACACCTGTCTTATCTATCGCCACACTTTATTAAGATTGTCATTAAATGGAAGAGACTCGGAGAGGATACAGGCGTTATCTGGCGTCCTATGTGTAGTACCTACGGCTGGACGGAGGAGGAACTAACGGCCTTGTATGAACTCTACCCCAAAGGCACAACAGAAGAGTTAATGCAGGCATTACCGAGAAGATCATACAACGCTTATAACACAAAGGCCCAAAAGTTGGATATTAGGAAGCTTGAAAGGTCCACCGAGCCAGAGCGCCCTGACCTATCGCTGGACGACTTGAGAGTTATAGAAGAGTATCAAGTACCGGAGGAGAATGCAGGCGTAATACATTCTGTCACATGGCGAAGACGGTCGATCACATCAGTCATGGTCGGCTGATCCTCGGTCTGGGAGCTGGCTGGTTTGAGCGCGATTACACCGAGTACGGCTATGCTTTCGGTACGCCCGCCAGCCGCCTGGCCGCGCTGGAAGAGTCCCTGAAAATCATCAAGCAGCGCTGGGAGGTCGATGTCCCGCCGCCTGTGCGCAAGATTCCCATCCTGGTCGGCGGTGGCGGCGAGAAGGTGACGCTGAGAAACACCGCGCAGTACGCTGACATGTGGCATGGCTTCGGCGATGCCGCGACCATTACCCACAAAATGGAGGTGCTGAATAACTGGTGCGAGCGGTTCGGACGCGATCCCGGCGAGATCGAACGCGGCTGCGGTACGCAGACCGGCGACACCGACGAGGCCCGCACAGCCTATGTCAAAGCAGGCGTCACCCACCTGATCATGGGCATGGGCGAGCCCTGGGACTACAAAGCCGTCGAAAAGCTTGTACAGTGGCGTGACAGGCTGAACGGATAACTGCTGGACTGAGCAAAAGAAGGCAGGCGGCGTCGGAGTTGCGACACCGCCTGCCTTCTTCTGCTCAACCCGGCAGTTATCCGCGTGAACGGCGATCTTCGATGCGCCTGGCTTTCATGGAGAAGCGCGGGAGGGTACCGGGACTGACGCATTCGACGGGGATGCGCAGGTTAAGGGCAAGATGCAATTCTTCGGCGATGCGAGGCGCGAGTTCTGGCTGGCATTCCACTTGCAGGGCAATCTCATCCATGTCGCCGGCGCTGGTGACGATGATGCGGTATTCCTGAACTGCGGGGAAACCGTGCAGGATATCGGCCAGGGCTGAAGGATAAACGTTGACGCCGCGCACCACCAGCATATCGTCAGCACGTCCCAGGATGCCGCCGGACAGCAACAAGAAGGAGCGGCCACAGGGACAGGAGTAGCCGCCATGCCGCACCAGATCGCCGGTGCGATAGCGCAGAGCCGGGTAGCCCCAGCGTCCCAGGTTGGTCAGCACCAGCTCGCCGACCTCGCCGGGCCAGGCCGGCGCGCCGGTGGTGGGATTGAGAATCTCCGCGACAAATTCCCCTTCGTTGACATGGATGCCCTGGCGCTCGGAACAGGCAAAACCAAAAGCGCCTGCTTCGGCCAGGCTGGCCTGATCGTAAGCCTGGGCGTGCCAGGCCTGCTCAATGCGCTGGCGGGTGGCAGGGATGGAGGCGCCCGGCTCGCCGGCGTGAATAGTCACCCGAACCGCGAACTGGCTGAGGTCCAGATCGTGTTCCGCCGCCACTTCGGCCAGGTGAAGGGCGTAACTGGGCGTACAGACCAGCACCGTCGCCCCGATCTCCTGGATGACCCGCAAACGCTGCATGGAGTCCAGACCTCCGCCGGGTACGGTCAAAGCGCCCAGGCGTTTTGAACCCTCGTAAGCTGCCCAGAAAGTAATAAACGGGCCAAAATCAAAGGCCAGATAGACCACATCATCGCGGGTCACGCCCGCCGCCTCGTAAACTGTGGTCCAGCAGTCCGCCCACCAGTCCCAGCTTTCCTGAGTATCGAGAATTTTCAAGGGCTGACCAGTCGTCCCCAGCGTTTGATGTAAACGCACATAGTTTCCAGGGGGATACGTAAGATTGGCACCAAAGGGGGGAGTGGTAATTTGATCCTCAACCAGTTCGTGTTTCGTCGTAAAAGGGAGTCGGCGAAAATCTGCGAAACCCTCCAGTTTCAGGGTCGCCTGGCCCTGAAGCAACTTGCGCGCGTAAAAAGCATTGCGAGGAAGAATACGCTGCAGGCCCACCTGTAATCGTGCGAGTTGGTGTGCCTCGGTAAGTTCGCGCGCTGCGGTTTCCAATTGAGACATGGAAGTACTTCCTTTCTCTAGAGGTTTTGGAAATACCAAAGCTGACTGCATTCTGCATCATCCAGCTGGATAGGAGCCGCGCACGGTACACACGGTAAAACACCCTCTCCCTCCCCCGCCACGCCTGCCACCGCTACGCTCCCACCCATAACCTCAATTTATTTCCCACTTGACTTTTTCGCTAAAGATATGTATCCACGCTCGCGTGGCGGGCAACTCCAATCAATCGTGTGCCAATCCGCGTCAGGATACCGAAATGGCTCAATTTCCTGTACCTGCCACTCCCCATGATAAAAACGCTCCTAGATGCGTGAAAGTTTCTCAGGCGCGATACATTCATCAGGATCACGCTCTTGCATGGATGCCTGTGCTTCCCGGAGCAGGCGACCACGGCAGCCATCCACGCGGCACCAGAGAGTTGCCACCTTACACAAAAAATCCTGTCATGCCAGCTCTGAACACGCTGTATAAAGCAACGTTTGCAGTATATCTGGAGGCCCAACGCCGCCTGCTACCTTGCCTCAACCTGTTACCAGGCAAGCAGAGTTAGCACAACAACTACCTGTAGTACGTGCCTGCCCAGGCCAGCGAATACAGGCGAGAGGTTTATCCGTTCATATCCAGATTGAAGAACCTGTTCATCCAGTGCCAATCCGGCCACTTTCTCAGGAATTCTCCACTAAAAGCGTGATTGCTATTCTACTAGAGCTTTTTTCCGTCTGAAACTCCTGTCATAGTGTATCACGATGATCTATCTTCCGCTGTTTTATCGCTCCAGCCAGACCAGAAGTACCAGATTACGCGCCCTCAGATCGCTCGTTATGCCCTTCTTTTAAGACGTAACAAGGCTGCGGGCATGATATTTCGCGCAGCAAAAAAAGGCCCGCACGCGGTTTGCCAGGTCCGATGATGTTTTCTCGGACCTGTCAAACCGCGTGCGGGCCGCCGGTCATCATCAGTGTCCGGGCCTGGTTTCGCGACCAAGTGAACCCAGCAGGACAAGCAGGATACCGAGAATCAAAATCGCGCCAGAGGCAATAGTAAGCGCTGAAAGGGCTTGAACAAATTTGAACAGCGCCAGAACGGCGACAATCACCAGCACGCCGATGAGGATAACCATGTCTCCCACGAGAAAGTTGTAGATGGCCTTGATAACCTTCATGTCGTCTCCTATTTCTGCACGGTCACAGCCGCGCTGTCCGCGCCCGCTTGCAGTTCGCGGCGTTGCTTGAGTTGCTTGAGCCAGAGCACCAGCACGAATGAAGACAAGAGGTAGAGAGCCGCGAGGATGAGAATAAACAGGTCCGCACCGAACCAGTCAACCCCGAAGCCCTCGCCAGCCCAGAAGGTGCCAAAGGAAGTCAGCATAATACCTACTACGAATTTGAGGGTATTTTCAGGCACTCTGGTCAGCGGCGCTTTCGCCAGCACACCCGCGACAATGACCAGGACACCCGCCAGCGCGGCGCCAAGGGCCGCCGAGGCAATGCCGGCGGATTTTTCAGCCGCCACGGCTGCCGCGCTACTGCCAAAGGTGATGACAATGAAGGCCACTTCCAGACCTTCCAGCAGCACCGCCTTGTAGGACAGAGCCACGCCGAAAGGCATCAAACGAGCCTGCGGCACCTCTCCCCGCGCGCGAATCTCGGCCATGTGTTCTTCAAAAATGGCCTCTTCATCGTGAAGCGCCTTCATGCCACTATAGCGCAAAATAGCTTTTTTCAGCCATTTCAGGCCAAAAAGAATCAGAATAATGCCAACCACCAGGCGCAAGATATCCAGGGGCACCCATTGCACAATTGCCACGCCAAACGTCGCAATAATCACAGCCAGAGTGGCGACGGCGGCGAAAGCGCCAACCAGCGAACTGCGCCAGTTCATGGTCACACCCACCACCAGGACAATCGTTAAAGCCTCAACAAATTCGACCGCCGAGGCCAGAAACGCAGCCGAGGCTACAGCCCATTGCATGTACGATCCTCCCTTTCATGAAACGGAGAATACCGGGACGAAAACGCTTGAAAGGGAAACCACCAGCGTCTGACTTCTGTGGCTGCCCTCGCAGCCTTCATTATAGCATACAGCAAGCAGGCGACCCGTGCCGGCCAGCGGCCCGAAACGGCCTGCCTCATCCCTCCTGAACTGTCACCGCACGCAGTCCTCTCACCTTGCGGCTGAGGGTAGCGCCCAGAGCCAGCGCCAGCAGACTGGCTGCGTAGACAAAGACTGTCACCTGGACAGGCCAGATTTGCAGCAGAAAGCCGGTCAGCGCCAGTCCAATGGGATCGCCGCCAAAGACCACCAGGCGGTAGACGCTATTGACGCGCCCCTGCAACTCATCGGGGATACGCGCCAGGCGATAGCTGAGCTGGATAACGCCAAAAAGCGTCATAACAGCGGAGAGCACTACCCCTACGCAGATTAACCAGATGGCATCCGGGGTCCAGAGATAGAGCAGGCAGAAGAGGCCCATCAACCACATACTCCCCAGCAACAACCAGGAGAAGGGCCAGCGTTTTTGCAGCAGGCCTCCCAGCAGGGCGCCCAGCAGTGTGCCAATCCCATTCGCGCCCAGGATCAGGCCGATCACAAAGGCCGAGGCGTGTAATTGCTGGGCAATGACAATCACCAGCAACGACGCACCCGCTCCCACAATATGCACAACGCCGCCTTCCGCAGCCAGAAAACACAGAAAAGGCTGATTCCAGAGCCAGTGCATCCCTTCCCAGATCTCCACCGTGAGCTTACGCGGTCTGCGTTCGCGCCGCTCTTGCAGGGGCGCTCGAATGAACAGCAGCGAGAGAACAGAGACGGCATACGAAAAAGCATCGGCCAGAAACGGCAGAGAGCGAGCGACTCCATACAGAGTACCGCCAAGGGCGCGACCAAGTAAAAAGGAGATGCTATTTGTCAATTCCACGCGCGTAGCCACTTCTGGCAAATCGGCTTTATCGACAATCGCGGACAGCGCGGAGACTTCCGCCAGACTGAAGAAGACAAAAAAGCTACCTTCGATCAGAGCCACCAGGTAGATCTGGAGCAGCGTCAGATGACCCAGGGCATAGGCCAGAGGCAAACTCCCCAGGCTGACCGCCCGCACCACATCACAGAGCAGCATGGTACGCTTGCGATCCCAGCGATCAACCAGCGCGCCCGCCGGCAAACAGAAAATGACATACGGCAACGCACTCATCGCTCCCACCAGACCAGCCTGCGCGGGCGAACCGGTCAGATAGAGAACAAGCAGGGGCAGCGCCAGTTCCGAAACCTGCGAGCCCACCGCCGAGACGATCTGTCCGCCCCAGAGGAGCATATAGGGCTGATTGCGCCAGAGCGAACGCCTGGGCGCCTTGACTTCCCGTACCTGTGCCATGCGCTTTTCCTTTATGGAGGCAATAAAGAAGATACATAAAAAGAGCGACCTGAAAACGGCGCATTCCAGGTAGCTACAAAGATCAATCAGAATAGCTCTATCATACGTGATGATGGCCCTGTAAGCAAGAGCTTTTCATTTGACAACTAACGTTAGTTCCATTATGATAGGGATGGATGGATAAAAGAAGTGAGGCACATATAAGATGGCTCTTTTTCACGACGGCCTGATTCAAGAGATCGAGGAGACGCTACGCCGGCGCTACGATGAGCTGGGCGCGGCCCTGGGAGAAGAGGGCGGCGAGAAGCCAGCCAGGCAGCGCCATCTGAACAGGCACAGTCCATTGTACAGCGATCTGCGCCTGTTGATTGAAATTGCCAACGGCGAGCATCAGCGCACTTCAGCACCAGGGGAACTGGTGCTGCGCGCCGAGTCGGCCTGGCAGCGCGTGCTGGCTCTATTGCTGGGAAACGCGTGGGGGGCACATATTGCCATCCCGCATGATTTCTGGCGCAGCGAGACTGGCGTGCTGATCTCGCGCGTGCGCTGGTGGCTTTCGGCTGATGAGTTGATTACCATCAGTAACGCCGCTGCCCTGGCCTTTGGCGAAAACTCCCAGGCCAATCGCATGCGCATTACCCGCGCGATGGAAAACGGCCTGCTCACCTGGGTACCCGACCCATCGGTGACAAACCCGCAGCAAAATAAACGGGTACTGCGCCCGCAAGTGGAGCGCCTGCGCGACCAGCGCAGTCTGCCGGAATAGCTCTCCAGATACCTGGCGTTGTCCTCTCGTCGCAAGCTTCTCTCATCGCGGGACCAGATCAGGAGATGGCTTGGGTGGGGCAGTTCTCTGACGATGCGATGGGACAGGAGTTGTAGTGCTTTTCTACCAGCCCGCATCACATGGGAAAGATACCCCGCGCCAGGCTGGCCGGGGTATCTCATGGCAGCATCTTTCTCCGAGAAGCGCCGCGCAAACCCGGCGCGGTCGGACTGCTTCTACGCGGTAAAGATGAGGAGACAGCCGAGCAAAAAGACGCTCATCATGATAGCCAGCGCTTCCTGAGTACCCACAAAAAGGTTCTGGCTGCCAAGCAAGGTACCAAGAATCGCTACGCCCAGGACGCCGCCCATCTGGCGCGCGGCATTGAGACAGGCCGAGGCCACGCCTGATTGCTCTTTCTCAACGCTGGCCAGGGCCTCGGTCGTCATAGGAGTTACCACAAATGAGGCCACTATTCCCACCAGCGCCTCCCCCAGAGCAATGATGACAAAATTCGTGTGTATGCCCACCAGCAGAAGCAACATGCCCAGCGCCCCCAGGAGCATACCCGCCGCCAGCGAGACACGCGGACTCAACCAGCGAGCCAGCAGCCTGGCCACACAGAGCATCATAGCCGAACCAACCACCGTCTGCGGCAAAAAGGCCAGTCCGGCAGTGAGAGCTGAGAAGCCATAAAACTGCTCGAAGAAAAGCGAGAAAACGAAGATCAGACTGTAAAAGCTAAACTGATAGATGAGGGCCACCAGCATAGTTGCCGAGACGCGCCAGGAGCGGAACATACGCAATGGCAGCATGGGATGTCTGCTGCGCGCTTCCACGCCAAGAAAAGCCACCCCACTGACGATAGCCAGCGCGAAGACGGCCACCAGCAGACCAGGAGCGACATGCCCCCATTCAATCAGGCCATAGGTCAGCGCGCAGCAGGCCACGACGGCCAGCGCCTGTCCCGGCAGATCCAGGCCGCGCTCACGCAACTGCGGCACAGCCGGAATACTCCGTATGGCCAGCAAAAGCGCGAACAGGCCAATGGGCACATTGACCAGAAACACGCTCCGCCAACCGAGCAGTTGAATCAATAATCCGCCCAGCGTGGGACCGCAGCCGACCGCAATCGAGCCAATACCAGCCCAGATGGCGACAGCCCTGGCGCGCTCGTGCGCTTCAGCGTACAGATGCGCAATTAACGAGAGCGAGCCAGGCACCATCAACGCAGCGCCCAGACCTTGCAGGACGCGCGCGACGATCAACATCTCAAGATTGAAGGCCAGTCCGCACAGGAGCGAAGCGCCGGTAAACATGCCCAGCCCCAGGCGAAAGGTGCGTTGAACTCCATAGTGATCGCCAGCGGTACCGCCGCTGAGCAGGAAGCTGGCAAAGACCAGGGTATAGCTATTCACGACCCACTGTAAGCCAGCAACCGAGCCGTGCAGGTCTTTTTCAATGGCGGGCAGCGCAACATTCAAAATGGTCGAGTCAAGTAAGATCATAAAGTAGCTTAAACTTAACGTTGTCAGACTCAAAGCCCGCCTGCGCGGTTGCCGTATCTCAAGCGAAGCTGAAGTATACATAGGTTATCCTCTGTCTTGCCCGGTTGGGCGCTGATTCGTATGTCCTTTTGTCAGTATCGTCTGATTGCCCGCCATGGCCATGCCCCTTTGTTCCCTTCATCGGGATATCTCCAGTATATGGCCTTGACAGCATAAATACAAATGAACGAAAATGATAAAAACAATCATTGAAAGTGATGGATAGCTTATGGATCTGCGCCAGTTGACTATTTTCCGCGAGGTTGCGAAGCATTTAAGCTTTACCAGGGCGGCAGCCAGTCTGAATTACGTTCAATCTAACGTCACTGCTCAGATTCGCAGCCTGGAGGAAGAACTGGGACAGCCGCTCTTTGATCGTCTGGGGCGCCAGGTTGCTCTGACCGAAGCCGGGCAGCAACTTCTGCGTTATGCCGAGCAGTTGTTGCGCCTGGCTGAAGAAGCTCAGTCAGCCATTGCGACTGGTACGCCCCCGCAGGGTACGCTGAGAATCGGCTCCTCCGAGTCTCTGTGCATTTACCGTCTGCCAGCTCTTTTGCGAGCTTTTCGTATGCAATATCCCCGCGTACATCTCATTTTTCGCCCCAGTTCGTATAATGAACTGCGCCGCCTGGTTCACGAGGGGGAAATCGATGTGGCGATTATGAATGACGAGGTGGACAGTGAAAGTGGAGCAGGCGACGAAGTGCTGGCCCACGAGCCGGTCTGGATGGTCGCGGCCCC
>DASZXF010000243.1:0-6814 GCA_035546055.1 Ktedonobacteraceae bacterium | reverse complement strand
AAAGGCGATTGGCACACTGCATTGCTGGCGCAGTTGCTTGAGCCACTCGCCCTGTTCTGGTCGCAGGGGATCTTCGAGAAAGAAGAGGCGGTAGGGTTCCAGGCGCTTTGCCAGGCCTATAGCTTCAATCGGGGGCAGGCGCTCATGAACGTCGTGCAGCAGTTCGATCTCGTCGCCAAATTGCTCGCGCAGGAAGGCGAAAAGGCGCGGCACATTCCGCGCGTAGGCGGCTGGATCGAAATAAGCTCCCGGCAGCGCGCCCTCTGGTGAGGGAAGTCGGGAATGTTTACCACCATAGCCACCCCATTGACAGCGAATATAGCGATAGCCTTTGTCCAGAAATGCCTGAACATGTTCAGCGACCTCGGCTTCGTCGCGTCCATCGGCGTGACCATAAACTACCGCTGCCTCGCGACACTTGCCTCCCAGCAGTTGATAGACCGGCATATTTGCCTGTTTTCCCTTGATATCCCACAAGGCTATATCAACGCCTGAGATCGCGTTATTCAGGATAGGGCCATTCCGCCAGTAGGGATTGACCATCATGGTTTGCCAGAGATCTTCGATGCGCTGGACATCTTTGCCGATCAGAAAAGGCTTGAGATAACGCTCAACGGCGGTTTGCACCGCGAAAGGACGCTGCGTATAGGTTGCGCAGCCCAGACCGTAGAGGCCAGGCTCTGAGGTCTCCACTTTGACCACCACCAGACGATTATGCTGGTCGGGCATGGTCAGAATCACACGAACATCTTTGATCGTGACTGGCATAGTTCAAATTCCTTCTCATTCTCTATGGACGCAAACTGATTTCAAGAAGCAATCCTGGCCTAGAGCGACCCGTTTCTCTTCTCATTGTTTGACCAGCAGTAGGAAGGCACAAATCCCAAAATCTCACGGGCGCGGGTTGTGTCCAGTAGAGACCAGCGCGCGTTGCGCGTACCTGGTCGGCGAGGGACCGCAGGATACCAGTGATCGAGCAATTCGTTGGTCGGCAACTCTGAAGAGGTATCATCAGCGGCGACGAGAAAGATCTGGTGGCCGTCCAGGGGCCGGGTCAATCCCAGCAGGCAGGCGCGGGCGACATCGTTGACATGTACATATGCCCAGAATTCGGCTGCATACCTTCCGGGAGCCTGCCGCACGTCCTCAAAAAAGCTGTGCATGTCAGAATCGTTGACCACATGCGTGATGCGCAGACTGACCGCGCTCCCACCGGTGCGGCGGCAGTAGGCCGCTGCGATTTCTTCGCCGTTCGCTTTTGAGAGACCATACGCATCCTGGGGTAGAAGAGGATGAGCCTCGTCGATGGGCAGGTAGAGTGGTTCGGACCAGCGATGCTGAAACGGAAAGCCAAAGGCGGAAAAGCTGGACGCGCTGACCACCCGGCGGATATTCAGGCGATTCGCCGCCTCGAACACGTTGAACTGGCTCATTATATTATTTCCATAGACCAGTTCAGGGGGGCGTCCTACCGGCGAAGGGATAGCTCCCAGGTGAACCACCGCGTCCGCTCCGGCCAGTGCCTCAAGCACCTGACTCAGGTTACACAGATCTACCTGCAAAAAAGAAGCGTCTGCCTGCCGGTGAGTTCCTTCTTTATCCAATCCCACAACTTCCATGCCCTGTTCCAGGAGTAAAGAAACAACAGCCCGGCCTAGTCTGCCATTTGCACCAGTAACCGCAACATGCATATGTTTAAAATCTCTCTCTTGATCGCGCCAATGGATATAGACGAAAAAACATGTTGTTTATGGTAGCATGGAGATTATACCATGTCAATAAACTGTGCAGTAGAATCAGGATTTTCCGTTCTAATAAACTCTTCAATGTGGGCCTGCTTTTATCTGAACAAAACCCTCGCCCCAAAGGTGTAAACCATCTTTTACACCTTTGGGGCGAGGCGAATGAGCATGAAATAGCCCTGGCAGTAGACATTCTCAGGACGTGGCCAGGTCTGCATGCACCGCAACGAAGCCTTCGCCGGGGCGGTAATCCGGCGATTGGTGGCGGAAGTAGGTGTTATAGAGCTGCGCGTAGTGGCCGCCCTGGCGCAGCAGCGCCGCGTGATTGCCCTCCTCGATGATGCGTCCGTTGCCCAGGACCAGGATGCGGTCGGCGTGTTCGATGGTCGAAAGACGGTGCGCGATCAGGATGGCTGTGCGGTTCTTGAGCAAGAGATCCAGCCCTTCCTGAATCTGGGCCTCGGTCAGCGGATCGACGCTGGCGGTGGCTTCATCGAGGATGATAATGGCCGGATCTTGCAGAAGCACGCGTGCCAGGGCGACGAGCTGACGCTGGCCCATCGAAAGCGCGCGTCCGGCCTCGCCGACCAGGGTATTCAGACCCTCTGGCAGCGCCTCCAGCCAGTCACCATGCCCGATGCTGCGCGCGATAGCCTCCACCTCCGCGTCACTGGCAGTCGGACGTGCGTAGCGGATATTCTCCGTCACTGTGCCGGAGAAGAGGAAAGGCGACTGCGGCACCATGCCCAGGCGTTGCCGGTACTGATCCAGGTTAAAGCTGCGAATATCGCGCTCATCGATCAAAAGCTCGCCGCCCTGGTACTCGTAGAAGCGCGCGATCAGCTTGGCCAGGCTCGACTTGCCCGCGCCAGTATGGCCCACCAGGGCAATTGTCTCGCCCGGCTGAATGGTCAGGTTAAAATCAGCCAGGACGGTCTGGCGGTCATCGTAGCTGAAAAAGAGCTTGCGGAACTCGATTTTGCCGCGCAGATGTTCCACCGGCTCGCTGGCGTGCTGATGAACGCGCGCCTCGGCGTCCAGCAGGGCGAACACGCGCTCGCTGGCTGACAGACCGAGCTGGAACTGACTCCAGAACGAAGCGATGCTGGTCAGCGGGAACCAGAGCAGGCCCATGCTCTGCACAAAGAGCAGCCAGTCCCCGGCGGAAATGCTGTGGTTAAAGACATCGTGTCCGCCAAAGAAGACCACAATCACCGTGCCGATATTGGAGATGAAAAAGAGCAGCGGGAAGACCCCATTGTAGATAAAGCCCGAACGCACACTGACTTTGTACGACTGGTCGTTGACCCGCGTGAACTCATCGTACATGTTCTGCTCTTGCCGGAAGTTCTTCGCCACCGTAATCCCGCTAACCACCTCCTGGACATTGGCGTTGACCCGCGCCAGCGAGCGCTGCGACCGCCGCGTGGCCCGGCGCGCGATGAACCTGAAGCCCAGCGCGACCAGGACAATCACCGGCACAATCGTCATGGTCAGCAGGGCCAGGGTGGCATTTCTAAAGAACAGGACAAACACCAGCACGAAAAAGAGCAAGAGCTGGCTGAGCAGATTCACCGCCAGCGTCACTACCGTCGCGAAGTCCTCGGAGTCAGAGGTCACACGACTGACAATTTTGCCCGCCAGAAATTCGTCATAGAAGGACATATCGCGTGCCATCACAGCGGCAAAGGCGTCCTCGCGCAGATTCAGCACCACATCACCCACCGAGCGCGCGGTGAAACGCTGGCGATAAAAGTTAAAGATCCACGACAATATGCCCGCGACCAGGATCGTGCCAATCAGCAAAATGATAGTCTGCCAGGTCTGCGCGGCCATGACAATATCCAGGCCGCGCGAGACCAGCAGCGGAAAGGCCGTATCCACCAGCGCGCCGACAATCACCAGGACCGCCACCGTCAGCATCAGTTTGCGCCTGGGGCGGAAGTAACCCATAATACGCGCAATCAGGGCGCGATCAGTATATTTGCGGTCGTAAGCCTCGGCTTCCAGACCGTCCATGATAAAACCCATATGAAAATCGCTCCTATGCCCTGCTCCTATCAAATGCGTGGCTGCCGGTCTGCTCAGAAACGATCACAGACTGCTGTTGAGGTAGACCGTGATGCGCGAAAATGCGGCGGTAAGTCTCGCAGCGCACCAGCAATTCGTCATGCGTTCCCTGGTCGATCAGTTCGCCCTGGCGCAGCACCAGCACTTTATCCGCCCAGCGAATCTGCGAAAGGCGATGCGTAATCAGCAGAGTTGTGCGTCCTTCCAGAACCCGGTGAATGGCTCGCTGAATCTCATCCTCGGTCGCGCTGTCAATCGCGCTCGTCGAGTCATCCAGAATCAGAATGCGCGGATCAGTAAGCAGGGCGCGGGCGATGGCAATGCGCTGGCGTTGTCCCCCGGAAAGCGTCACGCCGCGCTCCCCGATCTCCGTCTCATAGCCTTCTTTAAAGTTCATGATAAACTGATGCGCCTGGGCATCACGCGCGGCCTGTTCAATCGCCTCGCGATTCGCCTTCTGCCCCAGGCCATACGCGATATTCTCCGCCACCGAGCGCGAGAAGAGGAAGATATCCTGCTCAATGGTTGAGATTTGCGAACGCAGCGCATCCAGGTTCCACGTGCGCACATCGACACCATCCACCAGCACGCGTCCCGTATCGGTGTCGTAGATGCGGTTAATCAGTTTGGTCAGCGTGCTCTTGCCAGAGCCGGTCTGGCCGACAATCGCGATGGTCTGCCCCGGTTCAGCGCGAAATGAGATATCGCGCAACACTGGCGTGCCCTCGTAGCTGAACGTCACATGCTCGAAAACGATCTCGCCGCGCATCTGGTTCTCGCCGGGATCGTAACCGCCCTCGTTCTCGTCAAGTTCCGTCTCTTCTTTGAGGATCTTCAAAATGCGGCCCGCGCCCGCCACGCCGAGCTGGATCAGACTGAAAGACCAGTTGGCGTTAAAGGCCGGGTAGCGCAGCACCACCATCAGTCCCATGAAAGAGACCAGATTGCCAATCGAAATCTGATGCTGCATGACCAGCCAGAGCGCGTGCAGGAAGGCAAAGACCAGGGCCAGCGAAAGCAGCAGCGGCGGCATATACCAGGACTGCACATAGCCATTTTTGACGAACAGATTGCGATACAGTCCCGCGCGCTGCTCAAACTTGCGCCGTTCCTGCGCTTCCTGCGCCGTCGCCTTGACCACCTCAATGCCACTGACCGCCTCGTTCAACGTCGCGTTGAGTTCGCCGAATTTCTCGCGCATAGTATCCGCCACCGGGGCGAGCTGACGCGAGAAAATGCGCACCGCGATCTGGAACGAGATAGCGAACAGCACCGGCACCAGCAACAACTGGAGGTTGACCGCGCCGATGAAAATCAGCGTAATCGTCAGGCTCACATTGGAGTCAAAGACAATATCCAGCCCCGGCGTGACCATGTTACTCAACTGGCCCATATCATTGGCCGCCCGCGCCATAATATCGCCCACCTGCTGGCGATTGTGGAAGGTCTGGCTCTTGCCCAGCAAGCTCAGGTAGAGCTCCTGACGCGCATCACGAGCCAGGCGCTTGCCCACCAGTTCAGGGAAGAGACGCGCGCCTGTATCAGCGCAGCCGCCCAGCGTAATCGTTCCCAGCATCAGCAGCACCACGCGCGCCAGTTCATCCAGCGAACCGCCCAGGACCGCCGTGAAGGCCACGCCGATCAGGACCGTGACCACCGAATAGACGCCGTTCGCCGTGATGGAGGAAAGCACATAACACGCGATCAGATGCTTGTATCGCCACAAATGCGAAGCAATCCAGCGCCAGGGACTGCTCACATTATAGTGATATTCATTCGCAACGGTAAATTCTCTTTTGAGCAAATAGCACCTCCCTGGTCACAAATAGATTTTTACCAAAAAAGTAACAAAAGCAACGAATTACCGGTAATTTTCTGACACACAATCATCCCTTTGTGTCACGAAAAGAACGGTATCATAGCTAGAGGAGCATTTAGAACCTTTATTCTATCACATTTTGAGGTCAGGTGACAAGCCGAGGAAGCGATCCTGGGGACAATCCCGATGATTGTGCGTCACTGCAAGATAGGATACCATATTGCAGGGATTTTCGCCAGAGATGAACGAGCAATCTAACGATTCTTGCCAAAAATGGAGTAATCGCTCGCCAGCTATGTTAGAATATCAGCAAAATATGCTCAGGAGTTTTCTATGCCAGCGCGCAAAAAAGCGGTTCCCAAACCTCGGCAGCCCCGGCCTGAAATCAAGGTACGCCCCCGGCGCGGGCGTATCATCGTCATTCTTGTGCTCTGTTTGCTGGCTCTGGCGGTCATCAGCCAGGCCGTCAGCACCATCTTTTTAAACGTGAGCGGCAACGGCCTCGGCATTACCATCCTCTTCGCCGTGCTCTACCTCATCGGTCTGCTCTACCTGATTGGCCTCGGCTGGTCCGCTGTGCGCCTGCTGACCGATAGTCAGCCCTCGTTTGAGGCCAACGACGACGGCCTGACCCTGCGCCATCTGCCGTTTCTGGGCACCATCAGCCTGACCTGGGACGAAATCAAATCCGTCCACGCTACCCGCTCACTGCTCCTCACGCACCTGTGCATCGTACCCGCCAACGTTGGCGAATTGCTCCAGCGCCGCAATCTCCTGCTCTTTGCCCTCAACGCCAGCGCGCGCCTGACCATGCGTACCAACACCGCCCTCAGCATCTCGCAAAACGCCCTCGACCGTCCCGCGCGCGATCTCGTCGAGCAAATGGTCGTGTACTACAATCTTAAAAAGACGCCCTGAATGCTTCTCATCCGAAAAAGACGCCCGCAGTTCTCGCCAGCTCGCCGCACCGGCAGGTTCGTCGCTGATGGGAGAAATATCAGCTCAGTTGAAGAAGGCTTGCAAAAGGTGTATTATATATCACGCAAAGAATGGAGATATTACCCGGCTCAGATCCGGCCTATGTTTGTTTAGCATAGATTAGAGGGAACTACATATGCACTATCCCCCGCGAGAGTCGATGCATTCGGTGGATTATCTTTCGGCAGAGGAGTATCAGTCGAGG
>DASZXF010000242.1:0-5353 GCA_035546055.1 Ktedonobacteraceae bacterium | reverse complement strand
CTTGCGCCGCCGCAGGCGGCGCGAGGCAGCAGAGGCAAAACGGGAAAACCAACAAGCCCTGTTTCCCGAGCAGTGCAGGCGCCTTGAGAGGAACAAACAGGCCGTAATGACAGGTGTGCCCGCCATTACGGCCTGTTCGTTCCTCTCAAGGCGCCTGCACTGCTCTACCTTTTGCAGATAGTCCGGTAAACAGCAGGACGTATTATGAAGTAAAAATGTCAGGCGCTGGCTTCGGCCAGGGCCACGGACGTATTCGCAGGGGTGGGCGCGTTGACCGGAGTCACAGGCATATTCGCGCAGGCCTGCACGAAGGCCTGGAACAGCCTGGAGAACGGCTCAACCTGGCCATAAATCTCCTCTGGATGGCCCTGCACACCTAATAAGAAGCGATGTCCGGGCACCTCCATCAGTTCGGCAATGCCGTCCTCGGCGCGTCCACTGATGTAAACGCCCTGGCCGGGATCTCTGACGGCCTGGTGGTGCAGGCTGTTAATGCGCAACATTCTCGTACCCAGCACCCGTTCCATGATACTGCCCGCTTCGATTGTGACCGAGTGCGTCAGGGCCGTGCGCGGCAGATCGCGCCGGCGGTGCTCCAGCGCATCAGGACGCTGGCTGGCGATATCCTGATAAAGAGACCCTCCCAGCACCACATTTAACAATTGCATACCCCGGCACACCCCCAGAATAGGAATATCTTCTTGCAAGGCCCAGTTGGCAACCGCGATTTCAAATTCATCAAGCTGCGTATCAGGCTCATCCGCTTCTGCGAGCTTTGACTCACCGTAGAGCGAAGGCTGCATATCAATGCCCCCTGAGAATAAAATCCCATCCAGGCGAGGCAGGAGGTCTTCCAGGTGACGCAGATCCGCCAGCATCGGGATCAGAATAGGCAAGCCCCCGGCACTCTCCACCGCATGGACATATGTGCGATTATTCCCATAAATTGGGCGTTGTGACCCTGCGCGAAAATCCGCCTGACAGGGTATACCTATGACTGGACGCATTTCAACAACACTCCTTCGATAAGTTCAGGATGAATAAAAAAAACAAACGGAACGCTTTTTCTATGCGTTCCGTCTGAAGTAATCGACCTTGATTATTCAAACCCTCAAACGCATCGCACACAGCCAAAACCCGGTAAGCCCCAGCCAGAGCTGGAGCCGGGTAATCGTAAGACGATCTTTCATGACGTATGCGCGATGTTCCACTTTGTCACTCCCCTGCTACTCTATCGGTATGACACTAGTATAGTTTTATGGTACACACTGCTGTCAAGTCTTTTCGCAAGTACAGGACTTTTGTACAACATTTGTCATCTTCTATCCTCTCCCAAAGAAAAAGTTCCACCAGTCCTGCCAGAAGCCGTGTGAAGTCGTCTTCGTCGCTGGCGGCGAACTCTGCGGCTGACTCTGGCTCGCGCTTTTGGTGGGCACAATCACGTGTTCGTTGGCACGCGCATAGCCCAGTTGCTGGCGCGCCTCACTTTCGATGACATAGGGATCTTGATAATAGGTGGCGTCGTGCTTCAGACGATTATTGGCGTCTTTCAACTGCTGTGTCTGGCGCTGCTCCTGCTGTAAAGTCTGCATGAGCTGATTATTTGACCACGCCTGGGCCAGAGAACCGATCAGAAAAGCCAGACAGACCAGACCTGTCACCCAGATTACTGTCTGCGTGAACAGCGAAATCCGCCGCGCGCGCAGCCTTCCCGCCGTTTCCTCAATGCCAACGGCTGAAGTGACATAGGGCGTTTTACCCTCTGGCCGTGATAGACCCGATGGGCGTGAATTTGTTCCTGACACCGCTTTTCTCTCCTCTAACTGGCTCTCTATCCGCAAATAACGTTCCCAACCACGCTTTTTCCCGCTTCTCTTCTCTCCACAGGAAGCTTTTCAGGCTCTCTTTTATAAAGGACGATTCATCAGGGCGCGCGGTAGCAATTTTTCCAACACTTTTTACACGAAAATACTGACCAGAGAGAGATGATTTATCCAATAGCCTGATCTGCCCGTTTAGCGCAGCACCAGCAGCAGGCCCATCAGGTCAAAACCGAGCAGAAACAGGCAGAGGCCCAGGCAGGTCAGGAGAATGGCGCGCCGCTTCGCTGGCCAGCCGGAGAGCGCGGGACGCCAGGAACGCGGAGAACGAGGCGCGCTCGGCAGCGGATCGGTCGCGGAGATAAGCGCGTGATCAAGCGCGGTAGTGGACAGGCGGCGCAACTGCTGGCTCACCCGCGCCGCGCGTTCGCTGATCGCCTGTTCAAACGAGGTATGCCAGGCCTCTTCCTGCTCGCGCTGGCTGATCTGCGGAGAGGACACCGCCGGCATCAACTCCGTCGCGAACCAGTCCGCGCTCAGTTCGGAAGTCTGCCGCGCGCTTGACGGCGTGGACGGCATCAGTTCCGTCGCGAAGAGATCATCCGGTGTGCGCGGCGAGGATACCGGCACCGGCTTCGTCGCGAAGTCGTCATTCGCGCGCAGCCACCAGGCGGACAGGCGCGTATCAGTCGGGTTAGCGATTAGGCAACTTTTCATCTGTTTTCACCCTCCTGATATCTTATTCTTTCCTCTCATAAGCATACTGGAAAATCCCCTCGGTACCATGGGTCAATTGTCTCATCCTACGGAGCTTCTCAACAGATACCTCCCGCCCTCGCAGTTCGCCGGCGAACTGCCTTTCTTATCAGTCCTCCCCAACTTTCCCAGCACCGCAAGGCGCGTTTCCCCCTCCCCACCCAAGGGAAATGATGAGGTTTGGCGAGCGCGGCGCGCTCGCCAAACCTCATCCAAAAAGAGGGGGCGGGGCGCAACCAGCGCTTGAGGCGCCTCAGAAACGTTGGGGAGGACTCATGAAATTCGAGCGCCGCTGGTGCGAGAAGTAAGCTGAGGAAGCGCCTTTAACAGGCAGGCAGCGTCCCCGCTTTACATCTATCAATCGCATTTTAGCGCCTTCACTATACTAGACTCACAACCGCATATTCTTCTTAAATCAAAAGGAGCCTGTTTCATGTCACTGCTTGAAATTCCTATGTTACCGGGTCAGGTTGGCGAAGTGCGCGATCCCGCGCGCTACCTCGACGAGATCTGGCAAACGTATTTCGCGGACGTGCCGCGTCTCAATCAGGTTGACATTGCCTACTGCCAGCCCTGGAAGCGCCGCCTGGGCTTAATTCGGCTCTCACTGGATAACACGCTTTCCTTTATCGGGGTCAACGCGCTTTTGCAATTGCCCTGCGTGCCTGAATATGTGCTTATCACGACCATCGCCCATGAATTGACTCACTACGCTCACGGCTTCGGCTCGCCGTTGCCGCGCCTCCACGAGCATCCACACGCCAACAACGTCGTCAAACGCGAGCTGGACAGGCGGGGTTTAGGAGAAACGTTGAGTCTGTGTGATGAATGGATTGACAGAGAATGGTTCTCATTTTATGATAAAGAACGTGAAAGTGGCTGGCTTCATCTGCCTGAAGTCCACCGTTCGGCCCGCAGGACACGCAAAAACCTGACCTCGCCGGGGATTTCCTGAATAGAGCAGGTGTTTCATCCAAAATGCACTTGACTTGGAATGATGCTTATGGTATAGTGATGCTAGCTCCTAAGGTACGTACCACACGATGTAAGTTGTTTGTTGGTTCCCAAGCGTAATGTTGTTGTGGTCTAACATTGTCTTAGGTTTACAGGCCAATGCCTCTTTCACCCATCGATTGAGCACTTTGTGCATCCACGTTTCCCAAGGTGTTTCCCTGTTGAAACAACCTTTGATAAATCTATTTCCCGCCTTACTTCAGGTTCACTAGAGAAAGGAGAAAGGGCGTGTTACCTCTCACCAAGGCACTGCCTCGCCCTAGAACATCGTGAATATCGCCGAACTAGAAACGAAAACAATCTCGGAGTTACGCGACATCGCTCGCGACCTCGAACTCTCCGGCTACACCACCCTCAAAAAGCAAGATCTGGTCTTCCGACTTCTCCAGGCCCACACTGAGCAACAGGGAAACATCTTCAGCGCTGGCGTTCTGGAAATCGTCGAGGACGGCTTCGGCTTCCTGCGCCAGGAGCGCTTCTTGCCGGGCAACATGGATGTCTACGTCTCGCAGTCACAGATCCGCCGCTTTGGTCTGCGCACCGGCGATATGGTTTCAGGCCAGGTTCGTCCTCCCAAGGATAACGAGAAATACTATGGTCTGCTCCGCGTTGAGGCCATCAACGGCGTAGACCCCGAAGTGGCCAAACGTCGTCCCCATTTTGATGTTCTCACCCCGATCTTCCCCCGCGAAATGTTCAACCTGGAAACCGGCCCGCACAATATCTCTGGCCGTATCATCAACCTGGTGGCTCCTATCGGACGCGGGCAGCGTGGTTTGATCGTCTCTCCGCCTAAAGCTGGTAAAACCATGCTGTTGAAGTCGATTGCCAACTCGATCACCGAGAATTATCACGATGCGCACCTGATGATCGCGCTGATCGGTGAGCGCCCGGAAGAGGTCACCGACATGAAGCGCTCGGTGCGCGCAGAGGTGATCAGTTCCACCTTCGATGAACCAACCGAAGCTCACACGCGCGTGGCCGAGATGGTGCTTGAACGCGCGAAACGCCTGGTCGAAGGTGGACGCGATGTCGTGATCCTGCTGGATAGTATTACGCGTCTGAGTCGCGCGTACAACCTGGCGGTGCAGCCAAGCGGGCGCACGCTCTCCGGCGGTCTTGATCCGAGCGCGCTCTTTCCTCCCAAACGCTTCTTCGGCGCGGCCCGTAAGATCGAAGAAGGTGGCAGCCTGACCATCATCGCCACCGCCCTGGTAGATACGGGTAGCCGCATGGATGATGTGATCTACGAAGAATTTAAGGGCACCGGCAACATGGAACTGGTCCTTAACCGCAAACTGGCTGAACGCCGCGTTTTCCCCGCTATCGATATCTCTCTCTCCAGCACCCGCCGCGAAGAGCTTCTGCTCGACGACAAGACCCTGCGCGCCGTGGTGGTCATGCGCCGCATGTTCTCCACCCTGGCCGATCAGCGCGGTATGGAGGCGATGGAAGCCCTGCTCCAGCAAATGTCCAAGACCAGCAACAACCTGGAATTCCTGGCTACGCTGAACAAAAGCATCCTCTAAGCAAGCAGTCCCACCAACAAAGAAGAGTTCGGGGCGCCGGAAACTCCCGGTACCCCGAACTCTTCTTTGTCGTCCCACCCATCACCCTATGCATCAATCCTTCCAAAATGTCCTCACCACAGCAAAAGCGCGTTTCTCCGCTCCCCTCTTTTGATCCGGTTGGGAACATCGTGGTTGACTCCTCGTCGCTGCGCGACTCGCCCTGGTGCTTTTGGAGGTGGTGGGGGGGGTGGG
>DASZXF010000241.1:0-7950 GCA_035546055.1 Ktedonobacteraceae bacterium | reverse complement strand
ATGACCCCAATCTGGTAGTCAGCCCGGTCAATTCACGCACCAGCTTTGATAGCCTGATAGCCAGCGCCAAACAAACTCTACTGGTGACAAGTGAGGAGATGAAAGATAGCAAGATCGAGCAAGATCTGGTCGCAGCCGCCCAACGCGGCGTCAAGGTCCAGGTTATCCTGCCCGCGCCCAGCAGTTCCACCGCCAGCGATAGCAACGGCGACGGCCTCAAGCTCCTCAAGAAGGGTGGCGTCAGTGTGCGAGAAGACCACCACCTGTACATGCACGCCAAAATTATGATTATCGATGGAAAAACGGCCTTTGTCGGCTCCGAAAATATCTCCGCTCAATCGCTGGACAAAAACCGCGAGCTGGGCCTGATTATCGCCGATGACAACGTGCTTCAGACACTTCAGCAGACCTTTCAACAGGACTGGAGCGGCTCGCGCGCGGTGTAAAAGCTGTGCGTTAAAAGTAAGTAGCCAGCTCGCTATGGCGATGCTGGCTGCTTTAACATGGCTTTTACCTGATAACCAGGCATAGACTGCTCTAACGCAAGCCCATACCGGGGTAAGGAAAAGCCTCCTGCCGGCGTCTGGCCCGCAAACTGTTTCTCAGCGTGAGCAGTACGACGACCAGCGCCGCCAGGTCCATCGCACCGCCCAGACCGGAGAAGATGTAGAGCAGAATGGCCTCCGGCGTTGTCAGCAGTTGGTGAGGATCGCCCGGCATATACCAGAGCGCCACCCGGTCACCGTCGCTGATGGTGTTGGTGCAAAAACCATCGCGCGTAATATGATATTGTGTACCATGTGCATCAGTAAACGCATAGCTGAAGACATAGGTGACGCTGCCATCGTCGTCGTCACACACGGCAACCGCGCGAGCCAGGGCGGTTGTTTCCACCCCGTTCAAGCGTATCTGCCAGAATGGCCAGGCAAAGAAGTAAAGCAGAAGGCCATCCACCAGAAAAACACAGACAAAAATCGATCCTACAATGCGTCTCGCCGGGGAACTGCTGTTATTCCGTCTCCCAAAGGGTGGCTGCGTATTAGCGTACATCATCGAAAGTTACAATCCTTTTGAAATCTGTTTCTCTTGCTTATTTACTCTCGTCTCTCCAAGTATAACCCGACAAAAAGCAATACGCTGTCACCAAAACCACGCCAGGAGTGTGCAGGAGGCAACAATTGTCCGCCAGGATAACGCCTTGAGCAGAAAAAGTCTTCCTTGCTTGCCAGCTATGATACGATGGAGGCAAAAACCAGGGGGAACTCTCTCTTATGATTACCGAAATCGCACTTTTCACCGCGCTACCCGGCAAGGAAGAAGAACTGGGCAGGGCTATTCTCAAGGGTCTGGATATTATTCGTCAACACCCGGAATGCCTGGCGGCGCGGGTGGAGCGCTGTCTTGAGCAGCCGGACCAGTATGCAGTGATCAACACCTGGAGTTCGCTGGAAGCCCATACGCAAAGTTTTCGCGCAGGACCGCTTTTTCCCCAATGGCGCGGACAGATCGCCGGTCTGTTCGCCGATCAGCCTGTAGTTTTCCATTATCAGGCTCTGGAAAAAGAATAGATAGAAGTAACAGAACATTTCCCTAAACAAGACATTTCCACTATGAGGAGGGCTATGATGGCTGAAACGCAGGAACAAGATCCTACCAGGGGAGAGCAGGAAGAAGGTCTGCAAGCTGAACATACGCCAGAGAATCTGCTTGAGCACGCGGGCGAGAGCGCGGAAGAGCAGTTATTGACCCATGTAGCCGAGCTGCGCCGCCAGATTGAAGAGGCCAATTACCAGTATTATGTTCAGGATAACCCCACCCTGACCGATATTGAGTACGACCAGTTGATGATGGAACTCCAGCGCATCGAGGCCGAGCATCCCGAACTGGTGACCCCTGATTCGCCGACTCAGCGCGTAGGCGCGGGCGTGATGGAGGATGTTTCCCAGCACCGGCATCCTGTGCCGATGCTCAGCCTGGCCAATGCACGCAGTTCAGAAGAACTCCAGGCCTGGCACAGACGCGCGCAGAATATTTTACCCAACGCGACCTTTGATTATGTCTGCGAACTGAAGATAGATGGCCTTTCTCTGGCTCTGACCTACGAAAAGGGCAAACTGATCATCGGAGCAACACGCGGCGATGGCACTATCGGCGAGGATTGGACGCCCAACGTGCGCACAATTCGCAATATTCCTCAGACCCTGCGCGGCGAGCGCATTCCTGAGCGCGTCGAAATCCGGGGCGAGGTCTATATGACCATCGACAACTTTGAGAGGCTGAACGCGCAGATCAGCGATGGTAAACTCTTCGCCAATCCGCGCAACGCCGCCGCCGGTTCGCTGCGCCAGAAGGACGCACGCGTGACCTCCGGTCGCCGCCTCGATTTCTTCGGCTACCAGATCGGCTATATAAACGGGATGGAGTTCCATAGCCAGTGGGAGGCGCTGGAGCTGATCCGCGAATGGGGCTTTGTGGTTAACCCCAACATTGAACAGGCCGCGAATCTGGATGAGGTGACGGCGTACTGCAAAAAATGGGAGAGCGAGCGCTTTAACCTGCCCTATGAGATCGATGGCGTGGTGATCAAGATCAATGACCTGGTACAGCAGCAGGAGCTGGGAACGGTCGCGCGCGATCCGCGCTGGGCTATTGCTTTCAAGTATCCGCCTACCCAGGTGGCGACCCGCCTGCTCGATATTCGCGTGAACATCGGACGCACCGGCACGGTGAATCCGTGGGCACTGATGGAGCCGGTGAATATTCGCGGCGTGACGGTTGAGCGCGCGGCTCTGCACAACGAGGGGGATATTCAACGCAAGGATCTGCGCGTGGGCGACTGGGTGCTGGTGCAGCGCGCGGGCGAGGTCATTCCCCAGGTGGTCAAGCCGGTGATTGAGCGCCGCACCGGCCAGGAAGAAGTGTACCACCTGCCCGCCAATTGTCCGATCTGCGGCACGCCGATTCAGCGCGAAGAGGACGTGGCCATGGCCTATTGCCCCAACACCGTCTGCCCGGCACGTCTGCTGGAAAGTCTGAAGCATTTCGTCTCGAAGGGAGCCATGGATATCGATAGCATCGGCGACCAGATGTGCAAAACGCTGGTCGAGGCGGACCTGGTGAAAAGCTTCCCGGATTTCTATGCCCTGACACGCGAGCAATTGCTGTCGCTGGAGGGTGTGAAAAACAAAAGCGCCGATAATATGCTCAAGGCCATTGAAGCCAGCAAACAGCGTCCGCTGGCCCGCCTGCTCTTTGCCATCAATATCCGCCATGTGGGCGAAAAGACCGCGCTGCTCGCGGCTCAGCATTTCGGGCATATCGATAAGCTGATGGCGGCCAGCGAAGAGGAGATCGCGGGCGTGTCCGGCATTGGCGCGGTGAGCGGGCATAGCATCTACACATGGTTCCAATCCGAGGAAAACCGCCAGATGATTGAGCGCTTGAAGCAGGCCGGACTGAACATGGAAGAGGAGCAACAGGTCAACGAGGGGCCACTGGCCGGACAAACCTTCCTCCTGACCGGGCGCCTGAACACTATGGCCCGTCCACTGGCCGAAGAGGCGATCAAGAAACTGGGCGGCACCATCGCGCCGGGCGTGAGCAAAAACCTGCATCACCTGATTGTGGGCGAAGATGCAGGCTCCAAGCTGGCGAAAGCGCAGAAAGCCGGGGTGCCCATTCACGATGAGCAATGGCTGGTTGAGCTGTTGCAGGAGCACGCCGCGCAATAAACTGAATGAGAGAGAAGCAGCCGGACACGCGCAGGCGTCGATAGGTCCGGCTGCTTCTCTCTTGTGTACTGAGAATAGCGCCCATTTCCGGCCTGCTGTGGCTGGATAGAAGTGAGTAGACATGGAAGAACGACAGGTGCGCCGGGCCAGGCTCGATGAGGTTGCCTGGATAGTGGAGCTTTCGGCGCGCGTGCAGGACGCTTTAACGGCCTCTGGCAGTCTTCAACAGATTGGACCGCTGCCCGTCGAGATGGTTCAGACCTCGGTCAGCGCCGGGCAGGCCTACGTACTGGAAAGAGACGGGCGACCAGTTGGTAGCGTGCTGGTCGATCCTCTGCCCGCAGCTTCACCCCTGCACGCACAATGGCAGTTGCACTCATTGCCAGGACCGCTCTGGTTTTTGCACGCGCTCATGCTCGAACCGGCTGTTCAGGGTCAGCGCCTGGGCCTGGACTTTCTGGAAGGTGTCCGACGCCTGACCGCGCCGGCTGGCGGGACAATCTTTCTGGACTGCTGGGCCGGCAACGACAAGCTGCGCGATTTTTACCGACGAGCCGACTTTACCTTTCACGGCATCTATCCTTTTGAAGATTACGAGGTCGCGGTCTTTTTTTATCCCGGCGGCCAGCATCCAACCCGCTCATAGCACATAAGGCCAGTCCGCCCTGCATTTCCATGAGGTGAACTGGCCTTTTTCTCTATACGGGTGATGATGTCTTAGACGTAACGCATTTCTACGAAGCGTCCACGCAAGGCGTTGACCTGCGCTTTGACATTTTTGCCGCGAATCGCGTCGTGCATTAACTGCGCCAGTTCGCCCATGGCCTGTTCGTCCATGCCGAAACGCGTCATCTCCGGGACGCCGATGCGCAGACCAGAGGGCAGACGCGGATCAGTGTCGCCGGGCAGCATGTTATAGTTGACGATGATATCGTTGGCCTCCAGGCGTTTAGCCACTTCGACGCCGCCGCCCTGGTCGGCCACGTTGACGGCGATCTGGTGGCTGCGCGTGTACCCAAACTCGCGCGCCTCAACAGTGGTGCCCAGCTCATCCAGCGCGCGTCCCAGAGCCTGGGCGTTGCGCACAATCTGCGCGGCATACTCGCGGCCATACTGCTGCATTTCGCGAATGGCGACCACCAGACCGGGCAGAGAGTAGAGATGGTGATTGCTCGATGAGCCGGGGAAAACCCCGCGATCAGCGGCAGGCCAGTATTTCTTTTCGCCCTCGGCGTCCAGATTGCCCAGGATAACCCCGCGCTGAGGACCGGGGAAGGTTTTATGCGTGCTGCCCGTCAGCCAGGTCGCCCCCTGGTGCAGCGGATCTTGAAACTGACCGCCGGCGATCAGTCCCAGGACATGCGCGCCATCGTAGAGCAGCGGAATGCCCTTTGTCTGGCAGAAGCCGGCAATCTCCTCAACGGGTTCAGGAAAGAGAAACAGGCTCTTGCCCAGGATAACCATCTGCGGCGATACCCGGTCAATCAGCTCAATCGTGCGCTGCGCGTCTACGTGATAATGATCAGGCGTCAGCGGTAGATAGTGCAGATTGATGGACTTCTCACCGCCAACTTTGAGCACCTGACCGCGATTCTGAATACGGCGCCCGAAGACTCCCACCGGTCCATGGCTGATGTGTCCACCGGCGTCAGTCGAGTTCGCCACCACGGTATCCCCGCCGCGCAGCCAGCCGAGCGCGATAGCTGTGTTGGCCGCATTACCGCTGATGGGACGCACATCGGCCTGCCTGGCCCCGAAAAGCGTCTTAACCTCGTTCTCGGCCAGCGTCTCGATCTGGTCGATGTGGCGGGTGCCCTGATAGTAACGGTTGACCTGCTCGCCTTTGTTGGGATGCCCCTCGGCGTAGCGTCCCATCAGATCAGAAACCTGCACCCTGCGCACCGCCTCGCTCGGCGTGTTTTCGCTGGCAATCAGATTGATGGTCTGCCTCTGCCGCCACTGCTGAGCATCGGCCAGGATATTCTCAATATCGGAAATATTTACAGTCATGATGACTTTCTCCCTTATGCATAGTTATCGGGGTAAAATATCCCACTCAGTATAGCACAATCAGAGAAGAATGTTTTTCCTGCTTTTCGCGCATTTCTCCGCCCGCAGGTTCTCCCCTTAATCTTGAGTGTTTTCAGCCCTTTCTTGAGGTTTTCTTGACCTCCCAATCCTTGACTTTTGCCGAACAGGACACTATAGTATCAACAGATCATATATATGACCAATTGTACTCAATCAGTCATACATCAAATAAAGCCTACCCAACCGGGGTGTTGAGCCTGGTGAGCAGGCGAGTTTCGCTTTTCCAGGGAGGAAGAGAGCATGACTACCCAAGAGCCAGCCATCGTCATCGACGGCCTGACCAAGACCTATGGCAAGGTCCAGGCGGTGCGCGGCATTTCGCTGAGCGTGGAGCGCGGAGAGATCTTCGGCTTTCTGGGACCAAACGGCGCGGGCAAGACGACGACGATTCGCTGCCTGCTCGATGTGATCCGCCCCAGTTCGGGCACGCTGCGCATTCTGGGCCTGGACGCGCAGCGCGAACAGCACGCTGTTCATCAGCACATCGGCTATCTGCCGGGCGATGTGCGTTTACCAGGACGCATGACCGGGAAGCAGTTGATTACCTACTTCGCCCGCCTGCAAGGTCGCGAGCCGATTCTGCTCAAAGAGCTGGTCGAGCGCTTTGATGTAGAGATGAAGCGCCCGCTCAAAGGCTACTCTAAAGGTATGCGCCAGAAGATCGGCATTGTGCTGGCCTTTATGTGCGATCCCGATGTGCTGATCCTGGATGAACCGACCTCCGGCCTTGATCCGCTGTTGCAACGCGTTTTTAACGAGTTTTTGCTGGAGGAGCAGGCGCGCGGCAAGACCATTTTTATGAGTTCGCACATCATGAGCGATGTTGAAAAAATCTGTCAGCGGGTCGCGGTGATTCGCAGCGGCTCGCTGGTTACGGTTGAAGCTGTCGAAGCCCTGCGTGAGAAGGCAGGTCAGCAGGTGACGGTCGAATTTGGCGATACGGTTGCCCCTGGCGAACTGGAGCGCATTCCAGGCGTGAGCATGGTGCGTCAGACCAACGGCTCGTATCATTTTAACGTCAGCGGCAGTATGGATCCTCTGATCAAGGCTGTAAGCCAGCACACTGTTATCCGCCTGCAAGCCCAGGAGGCGCCGCTGGAGGATGTTTTCTTGAAGTTCTACGAGGAGCCTGAGAAGGTCGCGCAGGCGGCGCAATAAGGCGCGCGACAAAGGAGAACCATGATGGCAACGCTTACCCCTACAATGAGCAAACCCCTGGCGCGCAAACGGGCGCGCGGCCTGGCGGTCACAATGCGCGCCCTGGCGAATAGCGCCACTCCGCTGAGCGTGGGCTGTTTTTACGGGGTGCTCATTGTTCTGCTGCTGGCCGTACTCTATCCGGCCATGTCGCAGGCCAGCATTACATCCATACTGCAAACCAGCGTGATGTCGAGCATTCTCGGCGGGCATGTGTCAAACTTCTCTGGCTTCACCGCTTTCCTGGCTATGGAGGTCTTCAGTTCCATTTACGGCCTGCTTTTCGGTGGCTTCATCGCCTGGGCGGGCGGCTCGGTGCTGCCCATCACCATCGAAGATGGCACACTCGACCTGGCGCTCTCGCGGCCCATCAGCCGGGCGCGTTACTACCTGGAGCACTGGCTGGCCGTGGTACTTGGCTCGCTCCTGCTGGGCCTGCTCGTGATTGGCACCGTCTGGGTTGATACATTTATCGTCAAAGACGCGAATATCGACTGGCAGTGGATGTGGGTCACTGAACTGGTCCAATGGTGCATACTGTGCTTTGCCGGTGGTCTGGGTATGCTGTGCGGCGCCTGCTTCAACGCCAGCCGCGCCGCTGGTGGCACCGCCCTGGGCATTATCGTGCTGGGCTATCTGCTGAATACCTTCGGCAATCTTTCCGACCAGTTTTCCTGGATGCTGAAGATTTCCCCTTTCTATTACGCACCGGCCATCGATCCGCTGCTCAATCACCAGCTGACATGGTGGCATCCCCTGGTGCTGGTGCTGCTTGGCCTGATCTGCGGCCTCGCCGGCCTGGTCATCTTCCAGAAACGCGACCTCCCGACCGTGTAAGCGGCAGGGCCATTGCATTCTGGCTCTTTGCCAGAACCCGCGCTTCATTTTGAGAGAGAAGGTATTTTTCGGGCAGGAGGCTCCACCTCCTGCC
>DASZXF010000240.1:0-5526 GCA_035546055.1 Ktedonobacteraceae bacterium | reverse complement strand
GACTGGGAGGCGCCACCACATAGCCACCCTCGCCGCGCGTATCCACGAAACGCGCCAGGTGATCGCAGGTATTGCTGAGCCGCTCATCGGTGCTCAGGTAGAAGTGGTAGCCACCGTTGCCCGTGCGCGCCGTCAGCGACGTGAGGAGAACGGAGAGATCGCAGCCCTCAAGATCGGCCAGGGTCGCGCCCTTGTGGGTATCCACATCGATCACAAAGAGGCCGCTGGTCGCACCCTGCGCGATGCCGGTGGCGATACCGATATTGGCCGTGGGCCAGTACGACCACCAGGCGCGGATCTGCGCCTCGTCAGTCGTGGCCTCCTTCACGCCATTCTTTGTGCGTGGATGCTTGCCCGCCGAAGCGCAGGCGTCACGCCCGCACGAGCAATCTCCGTTGTAGATCTCATGCAGCGGGAAAACCCGCCAGCCGCGCCGGGCGTAGGCCAGCGCGTAATCCAGAGGAGTACGTGAGGTAGCAGACATTGTATGCTCTCATTCCATGAAGAACAACATACAGCGTTCGGAAACATACGAGGAAACAATTACAGAACAATCAAGAGGCCAGCTCAAGCCTCACCCATGCGTCCAACCGCCTCACCAGCTTCATCCTCATCAGGTGGGTCGCGGCTTCTCTAGCCGGTCTGCTTCCAGTATGCCGACAGCCTCCAAACGATAAACATCAATCCGTCAGTTCTCGCCAGAGACAAGCTGATTGCCGGTTTTTCCGGGTCGGGCAAGAAGAAAAGAAAAGGACACACAGCAGCACGCGACAGCACGCAGGAGCACGCGGGAACACGTGGGCCTTCACGGCTGCTGGAGGCAGCATATTTCTTTTTCGCAGGAGGTACATATGAGAACATTTCACGTCAATGGGAAAACCATCAGTGGCCATCTGGCCGAGCCAGCGCAGGGCAAGGGAGCGGGGGTAGTGGTGCTCCATGCCTGGTGGGGACTGACCGAGCCGTTTCGCCGCTGCTGCGACCGCCTCGCCGAAGCGGGCTATGTGGCGCTCGCCCCCGATCTCTACCACGGGAAGACAACCGCTTCGGTGGAGGAAGCGCAGACCTTGAGCGCGGCCCTGGATCAGGATGTCGAGAGCTGGCGCGGCGATATCGCGGGGGCCATCCAACTGCTGCGCCAGCATCCCGCGACCGGCGGACAGGACAGGTTCGCCCTCGTCGGCTTCTCGCTGGGAGGCGCCTACGCCCTCGATATGTCAGTCACCCTGGCCGGCCAGATCGCCGCCGTCGTGACCTTTTACGACTCCTATCCTGGTCTGGACTACGGCCAGTCCTCCGCCGCCTACCTCTGCCATTTCGCGCAAGATGATCCGTTCGTACCAGAGAAAGCGGCCAGGGTCATGGCAGAAGAACTC
This sequence comes from Ktedonobacteraceae bacterium, assembly GCA_035546055.1. Lineage (GTDB taxonomy): Bacteria > Chloroflexota > Ktedonobacteria > Ktedonobacterales > Ktedonobacteraceae > Paraktedonobacter. The sequence goes on along the minus strand of DASZXF010000240.1, from coordinate 4,150 downwards.
CAGGCCGCCGGCAGGCCCGCCGCCATTCACACCTATCCCGGCACCCGCCACTGGTTCAGCGAGGAGAATCGCCCGGAATATGACGCCGCAGCCGCCCGCCTGGCCTGGGACCGCACCCTCGCCTTCCTCGGTCAGCAGCTCGTCCCGGCGTCCTGAAACGAGAAAGCGGGAGCGATTCAGCGATTGGTGGAAGGATCTGAGCGAGCCTGGGCGGCGATAAACCCGGCGTACCAGCGCCCGCTCTCTTTCACAATCCGCCGCTGGGTAGCGTAATCGACGTAGACCAGGCCGAAGCGCTTGCTATAGCCATCGGTCCATTCGTAGTTATCCAGCAGGGACCAGACAAAATAGCCGCCCAGTGGCACGCCCAGGGCGGCGGCCTTTTCCAGTTCTTGAATATGGTCGCGCAGGTAATCAATCCGCCGCACATCGGGAATCTGCTCGCCGCCATCCCATTGATCGGCGAAGGCCGCGCCATTCTCCGAAACCATCATCAGCGGCGGCGCGTAGTCGCGCTGGACGCGCAAAAGCAGATCGCGCACCCCTTGAGGATAGATCTCCCAGGCCGTCTCCGTATAGGTCGCGCCCGGCACAGGCACAACCTGCTCGTAGTCCTCCGCCACCGGCTGCGCCCGGCCCGGCTGACGACGGGTGCGCAACAACGTGCGGAAATAATAATTCACGCCGAGAAAATCCAGCGGCGCAGAGATCATCTCCAGGTCGCCATCCTCCATCAGGGGAGGACGCACCTCCAGATCGCGAAACAGCCGCTCAGGATAGCTCCCCCGGAACAGCGGATCGAGAAACCAGCGATTGTAGAGCACATCCGCGCGTTCCGCGCCCTCCACCACAGCGGCGCTGGCATCCATAGCGGAAACAGGGGTGAGATTCAGCGCCATGCCCACGCGCACTGGCCGCCGTACACTGGCCCGCAGCCGCTCAGTCGCCAGCGCGTGGGCCACCAGCAGATGATGACCGGCATTGACCGCCGCCTGGAGATCGCGTTCGCCCGGCGCGTGCTGACCAACGCCATACCCCAGATAGGCCGAACACCAGGGCTCGTTCAGCGTAATCCACCAGGAGACGCGATCTCCCAGCCGCCGCGCCGCAATCGCCGCGTACTCCGCGAACGCCTCAGCCGTCCGGCGATCTTTCCAGCCGCCGCGCTCCTGCAAAGCCAGCGGCAGATCCCAATGGTAGAGCGCCACCACAGGACAGATCTGCTTCGCCAGCAGGTGATCGACCAGGCGATCATAAAAATCAAGCCCCCGCGCATTCACCGTTCCCACGCCACGCGGCAGGATACGCGGCCACGCCAGAGAAAAGCGATACGCCTTGAGATTCAGCGCGGCCATCAGTTCCACATCTTCCGCCATCCGGTGATAGTGGTCGGCGGCGCAGTCCCCCGTCTCCCCCTGATACGTCGCGCCCGGCAGACGGGTAAACACATCCCAGATCGAAGGGCCGCGTCCATCCTCCTTCGTCGCCCCCTCGATCTGGTAAGCCGACGTAGACACGCCCCAGAGAAAATCAGGAGGAAAGGCCAGGCGCAAGGAATGGCTCTGCGGCTCCGCCACGCCCTCCGGCCCGGCCTGGCCCGGCTGCGCGGATCGGCTGCGCAACTGCCTGGCGGAGAGGTCAGGGATAAAGTGGTACTCCTCCACCACGCGCAGAATATGTTCCCGCAGGCTCAGATCAACACGTGGATTATTATTCAGAACGCGGGAAACCGTAGCTGGAGAAACGCCGGCGATCCGCGCGATATCACGTATAGTCAGCTTTTCCGTCATTACGCACTTTTTCCTTCTGAAGAGTCTCCTTTTTGCCAGCGGCCCGCCCGTCATCCGAGCGGCAAAAGCGCGGAATCCCTCACGCGTCTCAGGCTCCATGCTGGCAAACTCACGTATAGTATATGCGGATATGCCACCATAAATCAACGGGCAGCCCATTCAACAAGCATAGCCACCCTGCTAGCTTTTTTCGCCTGAAAACGTTATACTAGCCTCATAAATAATGAACGTTTTCTATTTGTGAGCAGGAATTACTCGATGGAGTCGAACGATACCAGCTTCGCTTCAATGCGCGCATTGACGGGCCAAAAAGTGGGGACATGCCGGCTGGAACGCCTGATTGGCCAGGGAGGGATGGGAGCAGTCTACCTTGCTCATCAGGAGCGCCTGGAGCGGCGCGTGGCGGTCAAAATACTGCGCGTGCAGGCCGCGACCGATCCTGAGACAGCGCGGCAATTTCAGCTACGTTTCCAGCGCGAGGCGAATCTGATCGCCCGCCTCGATCACGTCAATATCATTCCCATCTATGAGTATGGCGAGCAAGAAGGACTCTGCTATCTGGTCATGCCCTACCTCACTGGAGGTAGCCTGCGCGATCTGCTCCAGAAGCGGGGCACCATAGCCCCGGACCAGGCGCTCATCTATCTTGAGCAGGCCGCCAGGGCGCTAGATTACGCCCACGAACAGGGGATCATTCACCGGGATCTCAAACCGGCGAATTTCCTGTTGCACGCTGATGGCAGGCTCGTGCTGGCCGATTTTGGGATCGCGCGCATCCTGGCCAGCGACGCGCAGGACAACGCCGGAGCAACCCTCACCGGCACAGGCATCTTGCTTGGCACGCCAGAGTATATGGCCCCGGAGATGGTCCGAGGAGAAACGCTGGATGGACGCGCCGATATTTATGAGCTGGGCATTGTGCTCTATCACATGCTGAGCGGCTCGGTCCCTTTCAAGGGCAACACGCCTTTATTTGTCGCCGCCATGCATTTACAACAGCCGCTCCCCTCGCTGCACGCCAGCAATCCCGCGCTGCCTGCCGCCATCGATAGCCTCCTCGCCACAGCCACGGCTAAAGCGCCAGCGGAGCGTTTCCAGACAGCAGGAGCGCTGGCGCAGGCGTTTCGCTTAGCGGTTTCCTCTCCCGGCCATTTTCCTACCATCCCCAGCATGAACGCCCCGACGCTTCCCGGGCAAAGCCATCACCCTCCTGCCCTGCTGGCAGGTCGGGAAACGTCCGCTTCCGGCCTCGCGCCTGCCAGCGATGCGCTGCTCGCCACACCGTCCCTCCACACCACGCCTTCCGCCGATCAGCCGGTGACCGCTCCGCCAGGCGGAACCGCCGGGCGCATAACGCCCCCGCCTGCTCCCGCGCCAGTTCGCCAGACGAGCAAATCTTTCTGGTTTCCCTTGCTCGCCGGCGGGATGATCACCCTGCTACTCGTGGGAGGTATCCTGGTTGGACTCCAGCTCGGCCACGGGAACTTCGGCACCACCGCGAATCAGCCAGGCACAGCGCGCATGACACCAACCATTGGAGGCGCAACGCCCGCCGCCACAGCCACCACGCCTACGCCTACGCCGGTTCAGGGAGTAGCAAAGGGAACGATCCTGTACACTACCGACGCCCCGGGCGCGGCAAACGCCAACGTCTCCTGCGACGGGGGAAGCGAACAATGGGCCAATTACAACGCCCCTGCCATCACCTGCCAGGCCGGCAACGTCGTCATTCACAACTCCCGGCAGGCGCTCGCCGGAGTCATTCTGGTGGCCCTGCCTTATCACGCCTCTTATCCCTCCAATTACGTGGTAGAAGCTCAGATACAGGCAGATACCGCTTCTCAGGCCGATTTTGGCCTGTATTTTCGCAATCAGCCAGGGAACCAGCAGGGCATCTATACCTTTCTCATCCATCCCGATGGCTCCTGGGGAGCGTATGTCTACGATAACGCGACCGGCGCGCCCACGCAGATCGGCCACGGCAGCGCGGGCGTCTATGCCCATGCCCGGCTGACCCTCGATGTCGTGGTCGATGGCTCCGCCTACACATTTTATGTCAACAACCAGCGAGTCGGCCAGACCAGCGACCCAACCTATCCAGACGGCACCGCTGGCATAGTCGTCGACGCCGGCGGTACCATCGCGGTCAGCGCATTCACGCTGTACCGTCTCCCGTGAAAAACGCGCGGACAGGCTCAGATCAGAAAAACGGGGCTTCCTCGACATGCGCGAGGGAACGGTTGTGGTCGCCAGCTCGCCATGACCCGGTACAGCGGCCTGCAAGCGGCGGGCTTCTCGGTTTGCTGACGCGCACCTTTCCCGGCCTCCTCCCTTGCAGGAGAGTTGAGGATCAGCAGCAG
>DASZXF010000239.1:0-3832 GCA_035546055.1 Ktedonobacteraceae bacterium | reverse complement strand
CCGCTTCTCACCTCACCACCAGCGCTTTTCCCTGTGCTGCCAATCTTCGCCTGATTCTCTTACGTGCAAAGTAATTTCAAGGTAAGGTTTATGCACATAATTCTATTACAACTAATGCTATTCCTGGACGGGGGAATATGTTTCAGAACACATTTTGTAGGCGAAAGGATAACCGCTCTATGCAGAAAATTGGCTTTTTATATCCAGGGCAAGGATCACAGCGAGCAGGAATGGCGCAAAAGCTGGCCCAGCGCGACCCCGCGCTATTTGAACGGTATCTGGGTCTCAGCGACCAGCTCGCGGGCGAGCCGGTTAGCCAGCTTTGCCTGGAGGGTTCGCTTCAGACATTGAGTCAGACGCATATCGCTCAGCCAGCTCTCTTTGCCTATTCGCTGGCGCTAACCGAGCGCGCGGGTCAGCTCGGACTCGTCCCGGCCTTTGTGGCCGGCCATAGCCTGGGAGAGTATACGGCGGCAGTGGCGGCGGGGGCGCTGTCGTTCGCGGAAGGTCTCGCCCTGGTCTGCCAGCGAGGGAAGCTGATGAAACAACAACAGGATGAGCAGCCTGGAGCGATGGCAGCGGTCCTTGGACTCTCCCGCACCGCCCTGGATCAACTCTGCGACGAGATCTCTCAGCAGGATCTCGTGGTCGTAACCAACTGGAACGCGCCTGAGCAACTGGTCGTCTCAGGCACCGAGAGCGGGGTTCAGCGCCTGGGAGCGCTTGTGCGCGCGCAGGGCAGCGGCAAAGTCGTCCAGCTGCCGGTCAAAGGCGCCTTTCATTCTCCCCTCATGAAACCGGTGCAGGTCGCCCTGGGTCAGACCATGAGCAAGCTTCACTGGCGTGACGCCTCTATTCCCCTGGTCGCCAATGTTTCAGGTCTGGAACTGCGGCGAGGCTCGGACATCCAGCAGGAATTGTTGGAGCAGATCACCTCACCTGTGCAGTGGGTCAGGTGCGTGGAAAGGCTCGCCGCCAGCGGATGCACAACCCTGATCGAACTGGGGCCAGGCCAGGTTCTCACCAGATTAGTACGCCTGATCGCGCCTCAGATCACGGCTGTCGCCCTTGACACGCTGGAGGCGCTGGAAACCTTCGCGGCAACCCGGCACACCTTTGTCGAACAGGAAGCATTACAGGTCGCATAACGGCAAGCTCTCAGGACAGCTCGCCAGGTATTCTTCTGGCACATCATGACCGGGAGACTTCGAGCGAAGAGGAAGGAGTTCACAGACATGCAGCAACAGGCACAGATCCAAGCGAGCACCATTCCCTGGTTTTCTACGGATGCGCCTCCGCCGCGCGCACTGGCACGCCAGATCGCGGTGAAGTGTCCAGCATGCAAGGAGATTATCCTTGAGCGTGAGTATCATAAGAATCTCAAAGTGTGCATGAAATGCCAGCATCACTTCAAACTCAGGGCGCATGAACGCGTGAAAATGCTGGTGGACCCGGATAGCTTTATCGAGCTGGACGCGGACATGATCTCGGTAGACCCGTTACACTTTCGCAGTCAGTCGCAGGTGTATGTAGAGAAACTGGTGGAGGAGCGTCATAAAGTCCATCTCAATGATGCCATTGTCATTGGACATGCCACCGTTGAAAACCAGCCCCTGGCTCTGGCCATCATGGACTTTCACTTTATCGGGGGGAGTATGGGTTCGGTGGTGGGAGAGAAGATTACGCGGACCATTGAACTGGCTATTCAGCGGCGCATCCCCCTGCTCATCGCGGCGGCCTCCGGCGGCGCGCGTATGCAGGAAGGCCTCTATTCATTAATGCAGATGGCCAAGACATCTGTCGCCCTGGCGCAATTGAGCGAAGCCGGGCTGCCATACATCAGTCTCCTGACGAATCCGACGACCGGAGGCGTCACCGCCAGCTTCGCCATGCTGGGAGATATCATTCTGGCTGAACCTGGTGGCCTTATCTGCTTTGCCGGTCCGCGCGTCATCGAACAGTTTATGCACGTCAAACTGCCAGCGGGCACGGCCAGCGCCGAATTTCTGTTACAGCATGGTCTGATCGATCTGATTGTCCCACGCCATCAGCTCCGGCATATGCTGGCTCAGATCTTACGCTTTTACCGCCACGCCCCTGTACAGGGCTTGTTGTCCGCGCGGCAGAGAGAAGCCCGTTCGCTCCTGGAGAGCAGATATCTCAGAGAGGTACAACCAGTCTCTTAGCGCAAAAGCAACAGGCCGGCGCGGGAAAGGGGAGGCTCTCTTGCAGGGGTGCTGGAGACCCACGTCTTTCCTTTCCTGAAGGTGTGTTGAGAAAATCTCGCTGCAAAAGCAAGTCACCCCTGAAAGAGGAACAAGAGTATGAAACAGGATGAATACGATCTGGAATTTGAACAGCCCCTGGCAGAGCTCGCCAGAGAAATAGAGATCATGCGCCAGGAAGGCGGCGACCTGGAGAATCCCGCGCTGCTCCAGCAGAAAACAGCGGAACTGCACACGCGCCTGCAAGAAATCTATGCCAACCTGACCTCCTGGCAAACTGTCCAGGTCGCCAGACACAAAAATCGCCCCCGGGCGCTCGATTATCTGCACCTGATTTGCGAAAATATGCTGGAATTGCACGGCGACCGCCTTTTTGGCGATGATCCAGCCCTGGTCGGCGGCCTGGCCACTTTCCACGGCGAAACCATCGTTTTCCTCGCTCATCAAAAAGGCACCGATAGCAAAGATCAGCAGTACCGCAACTTTGGTATGCCTCATCCCGAGGGGTATCGCAAGGCCTACCGCTTGATGGAAATGGCCGGAAAATTCAAATTCCCGGTGATCTGTCTGATCGATACCCCTGGTGCCTTCCCCGGTCTGGAAGACGAGGAGCGCGGTCAATCCGAAGCCATCGCCGCCAACCTGATGCTGATGGCCCGCTTACCGGTGCCCATCCTCGCGGTAGTCATCGGCGAGGGTGGAAGCGGGGGAGCCCTGGCCATCGGTGTGGCTGATCGCCTGCTGATGCTGGAACACAGCGTTTATACCGTCGCCGCCCCGGAAGCAGCCGCGTCCATCCTCTGGCGCGATAATGCCTTCGCGGCCCAGGCCGCCGAGGCTATGCGCATCAGCGCGCGTGAACTGGTAGAGACGCACATCATTGATAAACTGATCCCCGAACCTGTGGGAGGTGCTCATCGCAATCCCGCCCTCGCGGCCAGCCATCTCCAGGCAGCTTTGAAGGCGAATTTGCAGGAACTGCAAAGCCTCACTCCCCAGGAATTGATCGCGCAACGTTACCAGAAATACCGCGCCATCGGTCACTTTGGCAGACTCTCCTGGTAGACCAGATTGACACTCTATGCAGTTCACCTTGCCCAGGCAGGTGAGAAAGGAAGACGGCACACATTATGTACCAGCCAACCAGCTACACCGTATGTCCGCTGCCCGTTGCAGTTGAATGCCCGTTGCGCGTTTCCCAGGAAAAGTTCGCCTGGACAACCCGGACCGAAGCCTTGACGAGAGAACAGGACCGCGCCTCGCGCAAAGCATTAATGGCCAGGATAGCGGCCAAACGCGCCGCGTTCGCGGAATTTGAGGCCACAATCATCGACCTCTATGACCGCGATGAACTCACCCCGGATCTGCTCAACACTGTAGCCAGGCGCTATAGTCAGCGTGAGATCGATAGTTCTGGCAGTCAGTCCTTATTAACCTGCGATGGGAAAGATCTGTGGCAGGTCTGTATTGAACTGATTGATCCCACCTTTCCCCTGGTAATGAGAGGATCAAGCGAAGATCATGACGAATACTGGGAACGGGAACAAAAACACTGGGACATGATTGTTCGCACCTGCTGGCACTGGAAAACCTGAGATGCGCGTTAA
>DASZXF010000238.1:0-4720 GCA_035546055.1 Ktedonobacteraceae bacterium | reverse complement strand
TTCCAGGAGCGCCGAGAGCCAGAAGGTGCGTCCCACAATCGAGGCACATTGCAGAACCAGCTTTTCAATCTGGCCGAGCAGATCCACGCGTGCGGCCAGGACGCCCTGAATGGTATCGGGCAGGTGAGGCAGCGGCAGAATATAATGCTGATCGAGCAGCGTATCCTCTGGCGGCGTAGCGGGACTGGCCAGTTCACTCAATACATCCTCGCTCTGCGAACCGATGCACCACGAGCCGTTGTTCTCATTTTTCACCAGTACACCCTGATCGATCAACATGCGCACGATCTCTTCAACGAAGAAGGGGTTACCCTCGGCACGCCGCTGGATGGTGTAGAGCAGCACATCCGGCAGATCGCTGGTGGACAGCAGTTCGTTGACCAGTTCCACCGTCTCATCCCTGGTCAGGGCGTCGAGAATGATGGTGGTGAAGTTGGGCTGGCCGCCGCCCCAATCGCGTTTGCGCTCCAGAAAGTCAGGCCGCGCCAGGCAGATGAAGAGAATCGGGAAATCGCTGATGCGTCCGGTGAGATACTCCAGCAGGGACAGGAGCGCCTCGTCGGCCCATTGCAGGTCGTCAATGACCAGGATGAGCGGCTGCACCTGGGCGATGGCTTCGAGCAGAATGCGGCAGGCGCGCTGGAGCAGCGCCTGCGGTCCGCCTGTCTCGGCCTCTTTATGATGAGCGCTGCGCTGGATGTCGCGCTGGATATCGCGCCGCTCATTCAGCTCGCTATCTCCCCGCAGGCCGCGTCCAATAGTGTGAAGCAGGACATTGGCCACCAGGTCTACATCCTCGGCGCGCCTGGCCTTGCGCAGCGTTTCGCGCACAAATTCTACGAAACGCCGTTCCAGCGCCTCGCCGCTCTCGCCGTCGCGCACCTGAATCAGCGAGCGCAAAATCTCGACCAGCGGCCAGTAGGTGATACCTTCACCGTAAGGCGGACAATGGCCTTTGAGGATACGCGGCTCGGTGCCGCGTTCGCCGCCGCCATGCTTGCTGGCCGCTTCCTCGCGCTCGATACATTCGCGGACCAGGCGCGATTTGCCGATGCCGGGCGCGCCGAGCAGGGTAATCAGATGCGAATGGCGGGCATCGCGCACGCGGGCGTAGGTGGCGTGAATAAGGGTCAATTCCAGGGTGCGACCGACCAGGGGCGCCTGTAAGCCCTCAATGCCGCGTGGATGCTGGATGATGCCCTGGTCTTGTGTATTCACGCCCTGGACCATCCAGGCGTTCAGCGGTAGCGGTTTGCCTTTGAGTTGAACAGGAGGCAGAGCGCGAAACGCGAAGGCTTCGCGTGTGGCCAGGTAGGTGCGCTCTCCCACCAGGATGGTATCTGGCTGGGCGACCTGTTGCAGGCGCGCGGCCACGTTCACGGCATCGCCGGTAATGAGAAAATCCTGGCGCTGCGAACTGGCGGCGGGCGCGGCCACTTCGCCGGTATTGACGCCTATGCGCATTTGCAGACGCGTCATCTCGCGGTCACGCGCGCGGGTGATATTGAAGCGCTTGAGCGCGGTTTGCATATCCAGAGCCGCGCGCAGCGCCCGGTCCGGGTCGTCTTCGTGCGCCACCGGAGCGCCAAAAACCGCCATAACCGCGTCTCCGATGTATTTTTCGACCGTCCCGCCGTGGCGGCGAATCTGTTCCGCCATCAGATTAAAATAGCTGGCCAGAATGGCCCGCATGTCTTCCGGGTCGAGGCGATCCGCCAGGGGCGTTGAGCCGGTGATATCGGCGAACATGATCGTCACCACTCTGCGCTCCTCTGGCGCGCTGAGCTGGCTCGTGTTCGGATTGGCCCCGGTCAGCAGCATGGCCGGAACCGAGGGGGAGTAGATGGACGTGCCCGGTCCTTCCTGTCGTGTCAGACTCGCAGGCGGCTCTGCGGAAGTGAAATCGCGCGCCTGCTCTCCCAGGGCGGTTCCACACTCGATGCAAAATTTTGCTCTGGGCAAATTGACGGTTTGACAATTTGGGCAGACGAGCAGACGATTGCCGCATTCCATACAAAATTTAGCCGCAGGTACGTTGATCGTCTGACAATTCGGGCAGCGCATAGATATCCTGTCGTGTTTGCAAAGTGTACAATCAATCAGCAGTTCTGCTCTATTTTACAACATGGAGGCGATGCCTGCGCCCCGTCCCACAGGAGGCGAGCGCAGGGTGGAGACGAGTTGTCGGAGATTATCTGGGGACAATCATCCATAAATCGCTCATGGCGCCCGCATTGATGCCACTGGAGCCGGCATAGATGTAGGCCCGATTATCAGCACTGTCCCAGACCATAGCGGAAGCCATACGACTGGGAATCACGCCGGCGTTGCCGCTATTGTGCAATGACGTAATCTGCCACCAGGCATTTTCAGCCGGCGAATAGGCCCAGAGCGCGCTGTACGCGGTGCTGGTACTGGCCTGCCAGCCGCCCATGAGCAGAAAGACCTGCTGCTTGCTGTCCCAGGTGCTAAAGGCCTGCTGGCGAGCCATTGGCGCGCTGCCATTGCTGGCTTCAATCGTGCGCCAGCCTCCATTAGACTGATAGCTATAGAAATCGCCGAGCTGCGAGCCGTTGGCGCTGAGTCCGCCGAAGACAAAGAGCTGTTTATCGTGACTATCCCAGGCCATAGTTGGATAGGTACGCGCGCCCAGGGGCGTTGAGGCGGAGATCTGGCTCCAGCCTGAGCCGGGAGTATAGGCCCAGAAATCTGCCAGGGAGCCGCTGCTGCCCAGGCCGCCGAGTAGCAACATCTGGCTACCGTTCCAGGCCACGCCTGCTTCTCCGCGCGCGCCGGGACCATTGCCGGTGCAGGCCAGCGCTTTCCAGGTATTGCTCGCCGGCGAGAAGGACCACAGGTCGCCGAGATAGCTACTGGCACTGCCCACGCCGCCGTAGAGCAACACTTCCTGGTCCGCGCTATCCCAAACCATCGCCGCGTTCATGCGGGGAGCCGGGCTGCTGCCGCTACAATCGGCAGGACTGGAACTGAGCGGCGTCAGATTGGTCCAGCTATTATTCGCGGGATTGAACGACCAGAGATCATTCAACAGATCGCCTTTCCCGTTGCTGCCTCCAAAGACCAGCAGTTGCCCGTCCTGTGTATCCCAGACCATGCTATGATTAAAACGCGGCCCACCTGGCGCGCCGCTGCCATCGACCGGTTGAGCGCTGAAGGCCAGGGCCGCCGGCGCGGTAGGAGTGACAACGGCGGGTACTGTCGGCACAGTTTGCGCGACCTGGCTCTGGCTGACCTGCAAACTAAAGTCGATGGTTTGCAGCAGCGTAAAGTCCTCCTGGTTATCCAACTGGCCGACCAGCGAGAAAAGCACCTGATAGGTATCATTCGGCAGCATTTGCGGATTTTCAACCGTAACCGTCAGATTGATCGATTGCTTATCTTTCAGAATACCCTGGCCGGGAAGCACCGAAAGCCAGTTATTGTCGGTATATTGCGAAAACCAGCTCAACGTATGGCCGCTGTGATTGGTAATCGTGATGGTCTGTCTGGCCGGCTGAAGTTTGCCCTGAGCATAGAGAAACGTCTTGCCGGAAGTGGTCACCGAGACGGCCTGGAGCTCTTTGACGACGTTTTCTGTCACCTCAATGGACTGACTGGCCACTCCCGGTCCACCCGAAATATCGATCATGTCGGTATAAGTATAGTTTTTATCAGGATCAAGGCCGAGGTGGTCAACCTGCGTTTTCAGCGTCAGCCGGGCGGTACGACCAGGAGCCAGCGAGCCATTCGTCGCGCTGAGCGAGAGCCAGGAGGTGTGCGGGCGCGGAGTTGCCACCCAGTTCAAGGTATCTGTGCCTGTGTTGGTGATTTCAATGACCTGGGTGGCGTCATTGGTCAGAGTCAGGGCGTGCGTGCTTAAAGCGATTTGCGGACAGATGCCCAGCCAGCAGGGACGCTGCGAACGCACAAAGCCCAGGCTTCCGCCGGCAATCAACACGAGCGCCAGCATACAGAGTAACAGGGCGCGCAGCCAGGAGCCGCGTTTTGCCGTGCGCGAACGCACAGCGAGCTGTTCCCGCTCCGCGTGCTGCTCGCGAAACGTGCCTGGTTCAGGCTGCGCCTTTTTGTCAGGATGATGGTCTTCTGTTTCGCTCTCCGCCGGATCGGGAACGGGCGGAACGGCCATCAGGTCCGTGTTCTGTTCAAGCAACAACATCGCCCGCTGCTGCATCTGGGTATCGGTATCAGCGTTGGCGGCATTCTCCACGGCTTCGCGGAAGGCCATAGCAAAAGCGCGTATGTCGGGATAGCGCTCGTTTGGATCTTTAGCCAGCGCACGCTCAAGCACTTTTTCGACCTGCGCAGGCATTAAGGGATTGAACGTGCTCATAGGCGGAGGAGACGCCTGCAAATGCCCATGCATCACCGCGTAGAGATTGCCCGTGAATGGCGGGCGCCCCACCAGCAATTGATAACACGTCACCGCCAGGGCATACTGATCGCTGGCGGTGCGCGGTTGCTCCAACCACTGCTCCGGCGCGGTATAGAGCGGAGTACCGACGTAATAGTGCAGCGAAGCGTGCGTATAGCCTTCCAGCAGGACCGAAACGCCAAAATCGGCCAGCATCAACCTGTCCTGGGCATCCAGCAACAGATTAGCCGGCTTGACATCGAGATGGATCAGACCGCGCTGATGCGCGTAGTAGAGCGCGTCCGCCGCCTGCTCAACATAGGCCAGCACGCGCTGAAGCGAGAGCGG
>DASZXF010000237.1:0-4291 GCA_035546055.1 Ktedonobacteraceae bacterium | reverse complement strand
CCCTGCGGTATACGCTTTGGATGGACACCACCCAATAATCGCGATGGCTACTTCTATTTTTGATGCATATCGCTCTCGGATACTGCTCTCCGATGCTATCATTTGAAGGATGATGCCTTTGATGCCTGGACTCAAACTCTTCTATTGCTACGCTGACCAGGACTACTCTCTCTATGAACGCCTGGATACACAGCTCATTCCATTGAAGCGCGCTCTTGCGCTTACGACGTTCTCGCAGGCAGAGGTGATGGCCGGGCAAGAATTGAAAAAAGAACTTCTTGCTCAACTCACTACGGCTGATATTATCTTGCTGCTGATCAGTCCCGATTTCCTTGCCTCAGACTATTGTTACAGCCCAGAAATGCAACTGGCGCTTTCCCGGCATGACAGAAAGGAGGCTTGTGTTATTCCCATCCTGCTGCGCCCCGCCGATTGGCATAGTACTCCATTCAGCAAGTTCAAGGTCTTACCAGACAACAGGAAGCCTGTCACTGCCTGGAAAAACCAGGATAAGGCTTTCTATCAGGTAGCTGTGGGCATCCGTCAGCGCATTGAAGCCGACCTGTCCAGCATACCGCGAGCACGAATACCAGACGAACGGACGCTTGCCAACGCCCTTAAACCACAGCAGACTGTTCCACCCCTGCAAGCACAATTGGAGCATTTTCTGTATCTTTCCGATAAGAAGATGCTGAATCTCAAACAACAACTCTCAGGCTGGCCTGGCGAGGCTCCCACGTCCTTTCAAGACCGCTTTACCGCTTTGATTAGCATCCTCACAGAGCTACAGAAAAAGCGCCAGATCTGGAATATGGCTGATGTACACACGTTCAAAAGTGGCGAGTATATCGCCGGCCAGTGTGCCATGCGCTGGGGGGTGATGAACTGGGGTATGAAAGTCTGCTTCTTTTTCTCGGCATCTCTTCCTCAACCACGCGTGATCCTCATGGCCGGATCGGCCTCTCACCTCTGGAACAATCGCCAGGCGCAGGAATACACCCTCTCACAAGAGGATTTCGGCGTGAGCGGCTCGGATCTGCCCGGCATTATGAGTGCAATTGAATTCGCCGCTACCCATAGCAACATTCGATGGTTCGATGGCGTCGGCGATATCTCTGACTACCTCTTTCTGCTTGGCTTTATACAACGGAAATTCATTCATCACATGCAGGTGAAACACATCTCTACGGCTTTTCCCATTCAGTCTGTCAAATTCACGGCTCTGGTTCTCAAAACGCTGCAACGGCCTGCAACCAGGGATTGGCAAGAATTTTTTGCCAGCAGCCATTTTAAGCCACGTGAGAAAAAAGAAATAGTGCAGATGCTCCAGCAAGCACCTGAGATACTGCTCTGTACACCACTTTATGTGGCCCTGAGCACTGATACATAAACTCTTCCGTGAAACGGGTCTTCTGCTCAGCCGAAACCCTTTCTCCATCTTCAGGCGAGGAGAGACGATTGAGAATGGAGAAGTCCTGCCGCTTTGGGCTGGTCACTGGTCAAATTTGTTCAGGATATGGTAAAGTTACCAAAAAAGATTACAGCGAACGCTGGAATACCTGATCTATACAAGTGCGAGCTAGAGAGGGATACTAACGTCGCCATCAATATTGAGGAAATGTGAGATGGAAGCTCTTTTATCAACTCAACCATATAATGGCCCTGAGCCTGGCTCCCCGGAGCAAGTCAGGGCCATTATTGCTGAACTGCGCCGCCTCTACCCGGATGCTCGCTGCTCTCTCAATTTCTCGAATCCGCTGGAGTTGATGGTGGCGACCCAGCTTGCGGCTCAATGCACCGATATTCGCGTGAATAGTGTCACGGAAAAACTCTTCCGCAAATATCGCACGGCGGAGGATTACGCTGCGGCCAGCCAGAGCGAACTGGAAGAGGACATTCGCCAGGCCGGCTTCTATCGCAATAAGGCCAGAAATATCCGCGCAGCCGCGCAGAAAATCATCACCGATTTCGGCGGAGAAGTACCGCGCACGATGAAGGGGCTGCTGAGCCTGAATGGCGTGGCACGCAAAACCGCCAATGTCGTCCTGAGCAACGCTTTTGGGATCGTGGAAGGCTTTACTGTCGATACGCATAATATTCGCCTGTCCCGCCGCTTTGGCTGGACCACCAGCGGGGACGCGGTGAAAATTGAGCAAGAGCTGATGCGTATCATTCCCCAGCAGGATTGGTTTGACCTCTCCCACCTGATTATCTACCACGGTCGCGCAATCTGCCAGGCGCGCAAACCGCAATGCGAACGCTGTACCCTCACTCATCTCTGTCCAGCAGCGCTGGTGAGACTGCCAGTGCCTTGATGCGCTCGATACGCGATCTCGCAAACAGCGTCCGGCGGGCTATACTCTCATCCAGAGAGCTCCGGGCAAGATCTCTGCCTGAAAGCTGCGGTACTGAGCAGTTTCGCCGTCCATCTGAATGTTGACCGGGACGAGGCTCTCTATCTGGACTTTTTGCGCCTGGAAAAAATGCACTTCCGGGACATGGGCGTGCTCTCCTTTCTGCACAATCGGCAGAAGGCGCAGAGCGCGTATAAGTGGCAGATAGCGTATGGCGCAGACATGGAACCAGCCGTCGCTGTGGTCGGCGGCGGGATTGATGCGAAAGCCGCCGCCGTAGGTCGGACCGTTGCTGACCGCGAGCAGGACATAACGGCGCGTATCGATCCACTCGCCATCATCGAGCTTGATGGAGAGGTGCGGACAGCGCTGATAGCCAAAGAGCAGTTGCTTGAGCGAAGATGCATAATAGAGGCGCGAGCCGCTCATCAATGGCCAGCGCTTGAGGTGCTGCGCGGCAACGGCGATATCGGCGTCCAATCCCACACTGAACGCATTGGCAAAGTAGCGGTCATTGACACGACCGGCATCAACATCGACCAGTTCTCCGGCAAAGGCGCGTTCCAGAGCGGCGGCAGGCTCGCGCGATAAACGCAGGGTATTCCAGGCGAAGTCGTTGCCTGAGCCAGCGCCGACGATGCCCAGCGGCACGCGTCGTCCGCTGCTCAACAGACCATTGACCACCTCATGAACAGAGCCATCGCCACCGACGACAATCACGGGACAGCCTTCGCTGGCCGCTACCCTGGCCAGTTCCTCCGCTTCACCCGCCCGCGTCGTTTCAACGTAACGCGCTCCCTCTTCTGTGGCCTTGCGACGGGCCAGTTCACGATGCTGCTGCATGTTGCCCCGATTGGCGGCAGGATTCAGGACAACCAGCGGACGACCTGTGGCGACGAATGGCTCCATTGCTCATTCCTCCGAGATCAGATATTTCGCCGAGATTGTAACATGTTCCTCTCTTCACGGCAATCGGTGCAGCGAGGAGACGGCCAGCGGTATCTACCTTCGCCTGACATTGTGTTATAAGATAAGAAGAAGTGATGCGTTTTTCTGTACGGGCGATCCATGCGCCCGGCCAAGGGAAAGGGTTATCGATGACTATCAAAGAAGGAACGTTGCTCTGGGAACCATCAGCGGAGATGCAAGAGCAGGCTAACCTGACGCACTATATGAACTGGCTGACACGCGAAAAAGGGCTGACCTTTCACGGCAATGAGGAGCTCTGGGCCTGGTCTGTGGACCACCTGGCGGATTTCTGGGCCTCGCTGTGGGACTATTTTCATATTCAGGCCTCTCGGCCCTATACGACAGTGCTGGCCAGCGCCGAGATGCCCGGCGCCCGGTGGTTCGTAGGCGCGCGTCTGAACTATGCCGAGCACGCGCTGCGCACCAGGGGACAGTCGTATCCAGCGCTTATTTCACACTCTGAGACACGCCTGTTGACGGAATCCTGCTCCTGGGATGAGCTGTACCGGCAGGTCGCGGCGGTGGCGGCCTCTTTGCGCTCCTGGGGAGTTCAACCCGGTGATCGCGTGGTGAACTATATGCCCAATATCCCGGAAACGGTTATCGCCTTTCTGGCCACGGCCAGCCTGGGCGCGGTCTGGTCCAGCTGCGCCCCCGAATTTGGCACGCAGAGCGTGATTGACCGCTTCCAGCAGATCGAACCCAAAGTACTCTTCGCCGTCGATGGCTATCGTTATGGCGGCAAAGTCATCGACCGGCGCACCATTCTCAGCGAATTACAGGCCGAACTGCCCACGCTGGAAAAAACGGTCATCCTTCCCTATGCCTTCGCAGACACGAGTCCCGCAAACTATGCCAGCGCCGTGCTCTGGCCAGAAATTACGCAGGGAGAGCACGAGCTAACCTTTGAGCAGGTGCCTTTCGACCATCCACTCTGGATACTCTACTCATCCGGCACTACCGGTCTG
>DASZXF010000236.1:0-1865 GCA_035546055.1 Ktedonobacteraceae bacterium | reverse complement strand
CTGCCTCTGGCGCGTCCGGCCCTGGCGGCAGTGATCATTTTCTCCTTTGCGGCCAACTGGGAAGAGTTCACCTGGGCCATTACCTCGACCAATGATGCGGCGCTGTATACCCTGCCCGTGGCCATTCAGCAGTATTACAGTGCTCACGGAACCAACTGGGGCATCATTTTTGCAGCCTCGGTTCTGGCGCTTCTGCCGGAGGTGCTGGTTTTTTTACTGTTCCAGCGCCAGTTTGTCAGTGGTATCCGCTCAGGCGGTATGAAAGGATAATCCATGAGCACGTCATGCAGTGACCTTCTCGATCTGGAAGATGTCTGGCCGGATCGGGCGTTTTACCGGCCAGGGGAATCTGCGCATCTGTGTTTGTTGGTGTGCAATCGGGCTGAACGACCGGTAACAGTATCGTGCTGGCTGACGCTCTCCTGGCTTGACCAGGAGCTCAGCAGCGAGAGCTGGTCCCTGGAAGTGCAGCCTGGCCGGCAGCGCTTTGTGCTGCCGCTGGCGCTGCCCCGGACGGCTTTTCGTGGGTATGGTGTTGATGTGAAGGTGTGTGATGAGTGGGGGCAGTCCTTGGCGTGCAAGAGTACCGCCCTGGATGTCTTGGAGAACTGGACGCAGGCGCCGCGCTACGGCTTTCTGGCGGATTTTGCGCCCGAGGCGCCTGAAGCGGAAGAGGTGGGTGATGCGCTGGCGCGTTTTCATCTGAATCTTGTCCAGTTTTACGACTGGATGTGGCGCCATTATGTCCTGGTGCCCCCGGAGGAGGAGTTTGCTGATGCGCTGCGGCGGCGCATTTCCCTGCGTGTGGTGCGAGAGCGGGTGGCGGCTTGCCGGGCGCGTGGCATTGCTGCCATGGGTTACGCGGCGGTGTATGGTGCCGAGCCCGAGTACGCGCTGGAGCATCCTGATGAGATGCTCTATGACGCGGAGGGCGAGCCGTACAGTCTGGAGAAGCTCTTCTACATCATGAATATCCACGCGGATAATCCCTGGCGGGAGCGCATATTGCGTGAGATGGCGCGGGCGGTGCGAGAGGTCTCTTTTGATGGTCTGCACCTTGATCAATACGGCTTTCCCAAAGAGAACGTCTTTGGTCCGGCTCCAGAGCGTGTGCCCTACGATCTGGCTGAGGATTTTCCGGCTTTCATCGCCGAAGCGCGGCAGGCCATTCGCGTGGAGAATCCCGAAGCCCGTGTCATTTTCAATCTGGTAGAAAACTGGCCAGTGCAAACGGTTGCGCCCTCCACGCCTGACGCTGTGTATATCGAGGTCTGGCCGCCATACACGGCCTATGCGGATCTTCAGCGGCTTCTTCTCGACGCGCGCCGTCTGGCGGGAGGGAAGCAAGTCATACTTGCGGCGTATCTTTCGCCGTTGCAAAACGCGCAGGGGGAGGAGTTGTTGCGGGCTGAAGCGGCCACGCGCCTGGCCAGTGCGGCGATCTGGGCCAATGGGGGATTTCATCTGGTGGTAGGAGAGAGGGAGGGGATATTGAGTGGGGCGTACTATCCCTCGTATGAGCGGATGCGGTCGGAGTTTGCGGGAGTGATGCGGCGTTTGTATGATTTTGTGGTGCGGTATGAGAACGTGTTGAGTGATGGGAGGTTGGAGACGGTGCCGGCAGCCGAGGTGGGGGAGAGGGTTCGGTTGAGGGGTGTGGGGTTGTCTGGTAGGGGAGAGGGTGGAGGGGTGTGGGGGATACTGCGGCGCATGCCGCAGTGTATCACGCTGAGTTTGATCAATCTGACGGGTGTGACGGACGCGCGTTGGAATGTACCCCAGGCAGTGGCGTCGGTGGTGCGTGATGTGTGTCTTGAGGTGCGTGTGGAGGGAGTGGTGGTTGGGGTGTATGCCGCCACGCCAGA
>DASZXF010000235.1:0-9441 GCA_035546055.1 Ktedonobacteraceae bacterium | reverse complement strand
GCTCCTGGCGTCACCTATTCCTCCAGCAATCCGGCGCCGCATACCTGTACAGGTCAGCATGGTCAGACCCTGATCCAGATCCAGGCGCCTGAAAGCAGTCAGCAGCTCAGCGCCGATTTCCAGGCGTTTCAACCCAATGTTGTCTTTATCCCAAGCTGTGGATGTCAAAACACCAGCGAACATCTGAATCGTGTGCATTTCTAAAGGTGCAGCACCTTTCCAGATAGAAGGAGAAATCCGATGTTATCGTGCAAAAACCGCTTCTCACAGCATTTTCCGCTGGTCTCCCCCTCGCGCTGGTGGCCGCGCATCCTGCTGCTTGCCCTTGGTGTCTGTCTCGCGAGTTCCTTCCTGGCTGCCTGTGCCTCGCCGATTCATCTGCCCTTCTCGATTGGGTCAGATGTGCCAACCAACCTGACGCCTCTGACGCCGGCAGCCCCGCTGCCCCTGGCGCAGCTTAAATGGTGCTCCGGCACTTCTCCCACCGAGGTCCAGCCCGGTTTTGCGGTTCTGCTCCCTCCCACCCTCTCACCCGATTATTGTCTCAGCCAGGCCACGGCGAGCGGCCAGACATTTCGCCTGACATATAGACATAAATACTATATAACAATCTATACCTGAGTGAGACCATGCAGGATAGCACCTTCGCGCAGCAGGGCATCGTTTGTGGAACCGAACTTGTCGGCATCTTTTCCCCCATGCCCTCTGAGCCATATCCTCACAACTGTAGTGAGAACAAGGGCGCGCTGCATATCAGCATCGCTGCTCCCGAAGCGCAGCAGGATATCATGGCGCAGTTGCTTACCTTACAGCCCAATGTCGCCTTCCTGCCTGCCTGAGCAAGCAAGGACTGCGATAGAAGACGCATCTCCCTCGTTGAAAAGATCTGTTTTCAACGAGGGAGATGCGTCTTATGCTTCTGATGATGGGGAGAGCACTGGCTTGATATCAACGACCGGTGTGCCGTCAATTGCTTCGATTGGTCCCACTTTTATGTTCCTGCCATCGATGGCCAGGACCGTCACCCGATGCAGGCCGAGCGGATTGGGGCGATCAGGTGATCGTGTGGCAAAGACGCCAGTTAAAGGCCGGGTTGTATCACTGCGGGGATAGACCTGCAAGGTATCGCGATGTGACTGGTGAAGCCAGGTAATCAGGATCACTTCCTGACCAGTCTCAATTCCCTCAAGTCCAGGGGCCATAGTTTCATTTATCTCAAGCCAGGCGTCTGGCGCGCCCTCACGGCCCTGTTTGGGCGCCCCTTCGCGACTTTTGAGTGACGACTGAAGAAAGCCAAGTGGAGAAAGAGTATAATCGCTGGCGAACATAGCGCTCCTTTTTGGTGTAGAAAGCAGCCTCATTTCCTGGCGCCGCGACTCGCGCGAGCGCGGTATGTCAGGACAGAGCTGCCCAATCATGCTTATCAGCCAGCCACTCGTATTCAAGATATGGCTCATGTCCGAGTGGCTGAGCAGACATTATTCTCTCAAAGAAAAGACGAACGAAATGCAACCAGTGTGACAGCATATGGGGTATCTGAGCATCGCTGTGGATGTCTCACTTGAAGAATGTGAGCGCGAGGTACTCGCCCATCCCGTTTTTCTCGTGCAAGCGGTTGTGGAGCAGGAGAGCAAAGCCTGTCCCAAAACAGGATCTGTAACCCTCTTCAGGTACGAAGACGCGAAGGTAGCCAGAGGGTGAAGTCGCCAGTGGCGGAGCGATCCTGGCTCCTGCTAACCAGGCAGGCTTGTCACTGGCTCTTCTCCTGCCTTCACATCTCTGACAATCAGTAAACATATGCATTTCTTATATGAGGAGGATGATATGAAATTGAATCACGTCAACTTGACTGTGACTGACATGGCAGCCGCAGCTCAATTTCTCGAAACATACTTTGAGTTACGCACCCTGGCCAGCAGTCCGACCACAATGGTGCTTCTCGACGACAGCGACCTGATTTTCACCCTGATGAAAGCGGAGCAGGTCAGCTATCCCAGTTCGTTTCACGTCGGTTTCGTCCAGGAGAGCAAAGAACAGGTCGATGCCATCTATCAACGTCTGATAGAAGGCGGTTTTGAGCCAAAGCCACCGCAGCGCAGTCATGGTATGCCGGGAGGGAAGCATGCCTGGACGTTTTATGTCCATGCCCCGGGCGGCTACCTGATAGAGGTGCTGACCGTCGTGGATTAAGCGGCGGAGCGTCAGTGGCGTCATCCCGAACGTACTCTCGCAGGTGGCGCCGCTGTTCTGACCTTTTCCCTGTATCACTGGCCCTGGTCTTGCTGCGCCTCGGGATCGTCCTCAACCTGCACAGCATCTTCTTTCTTAACGCCGTGATCCCGCGCCACCTCGCGCACTTCCCAGCGCGACTGTTCCCCCTCGCGCCAGAAGCGGATAGTGATGGCGCAGGGACCGACATGCAGGCGCTGGAGTTCAAGATCAGGCAGCCAGTCTGGCAGGGTTGGATGGACATAGAGGCGCTTGTGAGGGGCATCGGCGCGTAGGCCGAGCAATGTGCGCACCATGTGGAAGATGCTGCCTGTGGCCCAGGCCTGGGGAATGTTCGCGCCTCCTGGATAGAGCACCGGGAAATCCATATCTCCCCTGCGTTTTAAGCCAGCAAAGACCTCCGGTGGCCGGTACGAAGCAAAGCGCTCGATAGCATCGAAGAGAGCGCGAATGACCTGGTTGGCCTCTTTAATCAGACCGTAGCGTTTAAAGCCGGCGGCAATGATGCCATTATCCTGCGGCCAGACCGAGCCCATTTGATAGTCGAGCGGATTATACGCCGGGTTTTTGCTGGAAAGCGTGCGGATACCCCAGCCGCTCCACATATCTTCCTGCAGGAGGCGCCGGGCCGTGCGCGTCGCCTTATCCGGGTCCGCGATCCCGTTCCAGAGCACCTGGCCGGCGTTCGAGGCAATCGAGGTAATTTGCTTTTTCTGCGGATCAAGGCCATAGGCAAAGCAGCCTTCGTCCTCCATCCAGAAAACCTCGTTAAAGCGGTGCCGCAGCGTCTCCGCCTGCTCACGCAGCGCCTGCGCCCGCGCTTGATCGCCCAGCACATCAAACACCTCGGCCATACGTGTTTTAGCGTCGTAGACATATCCTTGCAAAGCACAGAGTCCTTTCGGCTGCTTGACCTGGCTGCCATCGGCGTATACAACCGCGTTGCTGGCATCTTTCCACGCGATATTCGAGTAGCCCAGCGACGAGAAGGTTTTGTACTCCTGAAAGCCATCGCCGTCCAGGTCGCCGGACTCATCGATCCACTTCAGGCAGGCCTCAATCACCTGTCGGTACTCTTTGAGCAAAGCGGCATCGCCGGTCCAGCGATAGGTCTCAGAGAGCACAATCAGATAGAGGATAGTTGCGTCAGCCGTACCGTAGTAGGGATAGAACGGGATCTTGTGGAAGTGTGCCAGTTCGCCGAAGCGCATTTCGTGCAAAATCTTGCCGGGCTGCGCATCCTGCCAGTCATCGCGCTCTCTGGCCTGGTGCTCGGCCAGGCGCTTGAGCGCGCCACGGGCAAAACCGGGCGAGACCGCCATGTTTTGAAAGGCCACCGTCAGGCTATCGCGGCCAAAAAGCGTCACAAACCAGGGCACGCCCGCCGCCGGCACCCAGGCCTCATCCGATACATCCATATCGTAGATACGCAGCGCGCCCATGTCGAGCACTGCCTGCCTGTACATGCGCAGCAGATCATTATACGACGTACTGATGCGTGTGCAGCGATTCTGCCAGCGAGCCTGTCGTTCGTCAAAATCGCTATGTGGCTCCTGGGTAGGGGAAGGAGTCGCGCCCCCGGATCTTGTCCCCTTTTTCCCAAAGCTGCATGAACCAGGCCGGGGCTTTTTGACCTGCTGCCCGTGTTCCAGAATCAGATCGGCGCACATTTGCCAGGACTCATTGCAGTCGAGTTCAATCTGAAAAAAGATGCGCCCATTAGCATAGCCAGGCTCCGTCTGCTCCGGCACATGCGATACCTGATAGGTCACCGCGCGATGAAAATCCTGGTTGTCGTAGCAGTTGCGTAACAGCCGATGCTGCCTGTCCCAGTCGCTTGAACTGTGTCCGCGCTGGACGATATTATGCGCCTTGACCTCGAAAATATCGGCGAAGTCAGAGCGAATGGACAACTCCAGCAGAAAGGCAGCTTTTTTGCCGCAGTAGTTGAGAATCTCTATCTCTTCATGAATGCCCTCGCTAACCATGCGATTGATAGTCAGGCTCAGGCCATTCTCCTTCAAATCCCCTCCCTGCGTCCTGATCGTAGGATTGGTCAGATGATAGCGCGCGGCATAGAAGGTCAACTGACTGGAATTGATGACCTTGAGTGGAACACGGTTGATATAGAGTTGATAAAAACTGATGAAGCGGGTATCGATGGCATACACGCCCTGGTCGCTGCTGGTGCAAATTTCGCCGGCCTGCGTTGTGACCATAAAGGTGCGCCCCTGGCTGATTGTGATTACGGGCGGCCCGACTTTGATCTCCGTTGTCATACTTCTCTCCATCCTTTTTTCCGGGATAATGATCTGGTCTGCTCGCCGAAGCGCTCACACGGGCGGTAGGCTGCCTTCCGGCAGAATGATGCGCTCCTGTTTCTGGTACGTGAGGTACCACCAGATGTATTGCAGGAAGACCATCAGGCGGTTCGGCACGCCGATCAGGAAGAGGAGATGCACAACCAACCAGACAAACCAGGCCAGGGAGCCGGTGAAGCGCAACGAGCCAATATTGACCACACCAAAGCCTCGCCCAACCGTGGCCAGTGTGCCCTTGTCAACATAGCGGAAGGGTCGCGCGTGGGCCTGACCGGTCACCTTTTCCGCGATGATAGATCCCACATACCTGCCCTCCTGCATGGCCACCGGGGCCACACCGGGCAACTGCTTGCCGCCCTGCGTCACCAGGGCTGTATCGCCAATCACGTAGACATTAGCCTGGCCGGGCAGGGTCAGGTCGGATTGGACGCGCACTCGTCCGTGGTGATCGACCTCCGCTCCCAGCCACTCGCCAGCCGGTGAGGCCTTTACGCCGGCGGTCCAGATCACATTCATGGTGGGCACCCGCTCTTTGCCAATCACCACACCCTGCTCATCGATCTCCGTCACGTGCAGTCCCGTCCTGATCTCCACGCCCATCTTTTGCAATTGCCGCTCCACGCTGCGCGAAATCGCAGCGGGGAATTGCGGTAGTACGCGCGGTGGCCCGCCCACCAGGAGCACGCGAGCCTTTTCCGGGTGGATATGGCGAAACTCGTGGGCGAAGGTATTGCGCACCAGCTCGGCCAGAGCGCCCGCCAGTTCAACGCCCGTGGGACCGGCCCCCACCAGCACAAACGTCAGCAGAGAAGCGCGTTTCTCCGGGTCCGGCTCGCGCTCCGCCGCCTCGAAGGCCAGCAGCACCTTGCGGCGGATATCGAGGCTATCGTTCAGAGACTTCAGGCCGGGGGCCAGGCGTTCCCAGCCCTCATGCCCGAAGTAGTTATTGCACGCGCCCGTCGCCACAATCAGATAATCATAGAGCACGCTCTGCCCGGCCTCGCGCAGATAGACGCACTGCTTCTGTACATCGATGCCCGCCACCTCTCCCAGTAGCACCTCCGTCTGTTTCTGGTGGCGCAGCACATGGCGGACCGGCGTGGAGATATCGGCGGGTGCCAGGCCTGCCGTCGCCACCTGATAGAGCATAGGTTGGAAGAGATGATGATTGGTGCGATCAATGACCGTCACCTTCACTGGCTGATCCCCTAACACCTTCGCCGCTTCCAGGCCGCCAAAGCCCGCGCCAAGAATGACCACGTGCGGGGGTGTTGCCGGCTTCCGCCCGGTTTGCCTCTTCGTCGCCTCTGCCTGCTGCTCCGTCGTTGGATGAATAATTGTTCCCATGCTATGCTTCTCTCCCTTCCTCTTATTCTCCGTTTACGTCTATTTTTCTGCTCAAGCTGTAATCGTCGGACTTGCCACAGACTAAGCGTGTACCACCAGCCAGTCCAGGTCGCGCGGCAGGGCCGAGGAGAGCACCTCGCACCCATCGCGCCGCACTGCCACATTATCGTTGAGACGCAGGCCGCCCCTGTTCTCCAGGTAGACGGCAGGCTCCATATTATGTACCATGCCGTCGCGCAGAGTCGCCTGCGAGGCCGGGTGCAGCACCGGCGCGGCAGCATGGTTGATAGCCTGAAAGCCAAAGCCGTGTCCCAGACCATGCTTGAAGGCACTGCCGAATCCCGCCTGCCGCATCACCGCGCGGGCCGCGCCATCCACCGCGCGGGCGCTGGCTCCCTCACGAATAGTCGCCAGGGCCGTGTCCTGCGCCGCCACACAGGCCTGGTGGGCCCGGCGCCACTCAGCGCTGATGCTGCCCGCGAAAAACGTGCGGGTCAACTCCGCCCAGTAGCCATTCACGCCAATCTCCATCTGTACCGTCACGGGATCGCCCTCGTTGATCGTCGCGTTCGAGGTCAGATTGAAGGCGCGATAGGCCTGAGCTGAGCGCGGACCCGCCATAACATGCACATGCGGCGTCACATGACGCGCGCCGGGAGCGGCATAGCCCGCCTTGAGCATAGCCGCGCAGGCTGCCGCCGCCACATCCGCCTCCCTGGCTCCCACCCGCACAGCGCCGCGTGCCGCCTCAAATCCCTGCCGTCCCACCGCTTCCGCGCGCCGAATCGCGCTCAACTCCTCCTCCGTCTTCACAGCGGCCAGTTCGTCCAGCAAGGGCGTAGCGTCGCGCAAAAAGCCGGCCAGGAAGAGCTGGTGCAGCAAATCCAGCGTAGCGGGTCCGGGGATGCCCACCTGGGTATACGAGGTGGCCACCGGCGAATAGCCTCCTTCGTGGCCGACCACCGCGCTCTCCTTCAGATGAGCCGAGCGCACCAGTTCGGCCAGTGGTGTGCGCACCGCTGGAATGGTCGTATCGATGTAGTCCATCGTCTCTTCCGAGAACGTTCTGACCTCATCCGCCACGTCCGGTGGTACCAGATCCTTTTCATCTTCGGGTACAGCGAGCCGACAGGCGACCGTCCCGTTCCCGTCATGTGTAAGCAGGCAGAACGAATTACCGAGCATTGGCTGATAGCCGGTCAGCATCACCACATTCTGCGGCAAACGGCACACGATAGCCTCAAAATGCTCTTCCTGCTGGCACAAGAGTTCCTGTATACGTTGTCTACGCTGCGTATCCATCGTTTTCCCTTCTTTTCCTCTGTGTTCCCGGCAAACAGATGCCTTCTGCTATCTCTCGCTATCCCCTGGCCACGCGCCGACGGCGGATCAACAAACCCAGGCCGCCGCCAATCAGCCCTATGCCCAGGCAGATGCCGACAACGGGCAGGAGCCCGGAATGCGATTGTCTGGCCCGCTGAGCATGCGACATAGTGTACCGCTGTTCGGGGTATGCCTCTGGCTGCGCGTCCTGGTCTGTATGCAGAGCCATCTGCAACACCTGGGCCAGGTGCAGCGCGCGGCGGTCGGTAGTCTGGGCGATCTGTTCACGACAACTGAAGCCATCCGCGATGATCAGCGTCTCCCTCGCGGCCTCGCGCACTGCCGGCAGCAGCACGCGCTCGCCCACTTTGAGCGAAACCTCGTAATGATCCTTCTCAAAGCCAAAGGCGCCCGCCATGCCGCAGCAGCCCGTATCGGGTATCTGCACATCCAGGCCCATCTTTTGCAGCACCGCCTGTTCGGCGTGCATCTTCATAATAGCTTTATGGTGACAATGGCCATGCACCAGCGCGCGCCGCTTGAGTTGCGGCAGGGCATACCCGGGCGCCTTCTGCTCCAGGAACTCGCTCAGAAGGAAGGTCTGGCTGGTCAGCCGCTGCGCATCGACATCCTGCGGAAAGAGATTTCTCAATTCGTCGCGGAAGACAGCGGCGCAACTGGGTTCCAGAACCACCACCGGCATACCCGCCGCGATCTGCGGGCGCAGCGTATCGAGAATATCGCGCAGCAGCTTCTCGGCCAGGTCGAGAAAGCCATAATCGTAGAGCGGACGCCCACAGCACAGCGATGTTTCAGGTACCACCACCTGGAAACCGGCAGCCTCCAGCACCTCCACCGCCGCCTGCGCCGTCTCAGGATGGAAGAAGTTATTGAACGTATCGGCCCACAACATCACCCGGGGGGCAGCGCTTTTCGTGTCCGCCGCCCGGTCATGCTGGCGAAACCACTGCTTGAACGTCTGCGTGGCAAAGGCCGGCATCTGCCGTGCGGGAGCCACGCCCGCCAGGCGTTTCGCCAGGGAACTCAGAACCGGTGTCTGCGTCAAAATGTTCGCCACGCCGGGCAAGCGCGCTGCCAGGCGTGACCACCAGTAGATCAGGCCCATAGAATAGCCGGTCAGCGGGCGCAGCCTTCCCTGGTAGTAATGGGAAAGGAACTCGGCCTTGTAAGTGGCCATATCCACATTGACCGGGCAATCCCCCTTGCAGCCCTTGCAGGCCAGGCATAAATCCAGCGCCTCGCGCGCCGCCTCGTTGTGCCAGCCCCCCTTGAGCGGATGGCCCTGGAGCATCTCAAACAACAAATGGGCGCGTCCGCGCGTCGTATCCGCCTCCTCGTGCGTCACCATAAAGCTGGGGCACATCGTCCCGCCCTCCATTCTGCGGCACTTGCCCACCCCCACACAGCGCAGGGTCGCCCTGGCAAAGCTGCCCTCGTCGTCAGGAAAGCGGAAATGCGTGGCCACGGCAGGTGGATGGTACCCGGTTCCCAGGCGCAGATTCTCATCGATGCGATAAGCATTGACCATCTTGCCAGGATTCATCTTCCAGGCAGGGTCCCAGATCGACTTAAACTTGCGAAAAGCCTCGATCAGTTCCAGGCCAAACATCTTCGGCGTCAGTTCCGCTCGCGCCTGCCCATCTCCATGCTCACCCGACAACGAGCCGCCATAGGCCACCACCAGATCCGCCGCCTCGGAGATAAACGAGCGAAAGCGCGCAATGCCCTCCTGCGTTTCCAGGTCAAAATCGATGCGCCCATGCAGGCAGCCCTGACCGAAGTGGCCATAGAAGCAGCAGTGATAGCCGTAGCGATCCAGCAGCTTGCGCAAATCGCGTAAATAGTTCCCCAGTTTTGCCGGTGGCACCGCCGAATCTTCCCAGCCCGGCCAGTAGCGCCGCTCACCCGGCACCACAGCCGTCGCCCCCAGCGCCGACTCGCGTACCGACCAGATCTTTGCCTGCTGTGCCGGGTCGTCAAACAGCTTCATCTGCGGCGCCTGCTGCTGCTGCCGCACAGCCTCCATGAAACGCCGCGCCTTCGCCCTGGCCTCTCCGGCGTTCTGACCGCCGAACTCCACCATCAGCCAGCCCTTTCCCGGCGGGAACAGCGCCACCTCGTCGGGATGCAAACCCTTCTTCTGCAGATCATCGATCAGGTTATGGTCAAAGCCCTCCAGGCCAATCGGCTGATGCTTGAG
>DASZXF010000234.1:0-3736 GCA_035546055.1 Ktedonobacteraceae bacterium | reverse complement strand
CGCCCCCAACGAAAACCTGGAGGTCGCGCGCTACTTCCTGGGCATCAAAACCGGCGCCTCCATGCTCAGCTACCTGGGCACCCTGGCCCACAAAGCTTGAGCACCACAGCCAGAACAGAACATTGCTGGCATGAGCCATCTCAGTCTGCACGTCCTTCAAAGCAAAATCCTTGAAGGACGCGCGCACTGAGGGAACTCTTGTGAGCAAGAAAAAAATCCAGCCGCATCCTGATAGGCGAGCGCGGCAACAGAAAACCGCCAGCGCCATCAGGTCTGCTATCAGGTGCAAGACGCTATGAAAATCTAACGAAAAAGGTCCGCCAGATCTTTTACTGTGGGTTCATCCCTCCACTTGTTGAGCATAGTTTCGTAGATCTCGTAAAGCTGATCGGCGCGCAACTGACTGCCGAGGGTGTGGGCCATCGGCACAGCAGCGGCAAGCAAGCTGACTGTTTGTTCCAGGTCATTTTGTAAGCACGTGAGCATGGCCTGATGAACTGTCAATTCCAGGCGATTGGGCACAGCATCCGTGGAGATCATGCGATCAATGCGCGCAAAAGCCTGCTCAGATTGGCCAGGCTGGTGAAGATTGAGGTACATCAGGCCTTCGTAGGTAGAAACAGATGTATAAGTGAAGTGGGTATAACTATAGGCAGGATCTTCCTCCACCACCTGCGGAAAGGTCTGCTGAGCCAGGTCCATACAACGCCGGGCCTCGCTCTCCTGTCCTCGCCGGCTCCAGGTCTCCGCCAGTCCAGCATAGACCCGGCCCTGGAGTAAAGGGGACGCCTGTGGAACAAGCTGGAGCGCGCGTTGATAAGCTTGCAAACACAAATGCGTGTGCTTGAGGAAAAAAGCCACCAGCGCCTGGCGAATCAGGGAGGCTACCTGCAGGCTGGCATCATTCGCCAGTTCACCGTTGAGCAAGCTCTGCCGGGCCGCCGCGCTGGCCGCGCCGTAGTCCTGATGCTGGGTGGCCAGCAAAGAGGCCAGTTGATACGCCTGGGAAAGCAAGGTGGCGGCACGTTTTTGATACGTGGAAGGATGACGAGCCAGGGTTGAAAGCTGCGTGATATAATCGGGCAAGACCTTCTCTACTTCCGCCCGACCTCCCTCGAAGTAGAGTTGCCAGCAGAGAGGAATATGGGTCGCGCACAGGGTCAGAATTTCTTCAACCCGCAATAGGGAGAGATTATCTCCCTGGCGCGCGCAAAAAATCGCCGCCGGCGTGCCGATCAAAGCCGCGATCACCTGCCGACGAGAGAGTTGCTCCGCCTCTGCCTCCGCTCTGGCCTCTGCCAGCGATTGGACATGCGCAGGTCGTGAACTTCTAAGGGAATAGCTTGTGCAAGCCGCGTAAGGACTCTCGCTTATCAGGGGTCTGGAGAAAACCGCCGCCGCCTCTTCCTCCGGGGAAGACTCCGCTTTGGGAGCCGGGGAAATCACAAAACCAAAGCCCAGTTCTTCCGCCGACATCTCAAAAGCAGCCATCAATTGATCCAGGGTCGCCAGTTGGGGAACCTGCAAACCACGCTCCCAGCGATTAAACGTGTTCGCACTCACACCTACCCGCCGACTCGCCGCCGCCAGACTCCAACGCTTCTCCAGGCGAGCACGGTATAATCGTTCATTTGTCGTTGTCATTGTAAGCCTCGCAATCCATATGCACTTCCAACAAAACATGACACTAACAATATTGTATTGATTGTTGTACGCCATGTCAACAAATTGCTACATTTTCTCTGGCAGCATGATACAACGTGATAAAACATGATAAAATCTCTATGAAACATGCCGATTCGACACAACTTTGAGCTATGAAATCTCCCCGCTCTGAGGTATAACTGATGGTGAGCGTGGCGACAATATCTGTCAATTTATTGGAGGTGGTCAAAGATGAGTACAAGCGAAATCGCCCATTTACGCGAACAGGTCACATTGGAGTACGAGGCGATGGTGCAGGGTTTAAGCGGCTTCGCCGAGGGGTCAGCCATGCACGCCTTCATTTCTGCCCGCATGGCGCGCATTGAAGGATATCATAGCGAATTGACCAGGGAGGTAGGAGAAACGGAGGCAACCCAGATCATCTGCGATCTGTATAATCAGACCATTCGTTAAAGCTGGATACATTTGTACAATGGTATTGTTTGATCTTGCATACAATAAGTGCTTCATCACGCGGTCTGGGCGAGGAGAAGGAAACGAAGGAGAAAGCGCTGTGTCTCCGCCTTCCTCTCTTCGTTTCCTTCTCTCCGCTCAGATCAGCCCGGCCTTTTGCGCAATGGCCAGGGTGCGCCATTCGACCCGCAGGAGCGCGGCATCTACCATTTGATCGTCAACGACGATGGCCCCCAGTCCGCCCTGGAGATCGGCCTGCTCGTAGGCATCGACGATACGCCTGGCTCTGGCGATGGCCTCGGCATCGGGTGTATAGGCTGCATGAATGGCCTCGATTTGCGCGGGATGAATGGCCCATTTGCCATCAAAGCCCATACGCGCGCCCATCTGCGCGTCCCGGCGACAGGCTTCGAGATCGCGAATGGCCAGGGTGACTCCATCGACGACGGTGAGGCCTGCGGCCCGCGCGGCGGTGATGCACTTGGCTTTGGCGTAGTTGTAGTAAAAAAATTGCTCGTGGCCCAGTTCTTGCGCGCCGATGTCGCCCGCGAAATCGACCAGGCCAAAGATCAGGCCGCTCATACGCGGGGTGGATCTGGCGATCTGCTCGGCGTGCAGTACGGCGTCGGCGGATTCGATCAGCACTTCGAGCTTGATGCGCCCTATCTCGAAGCCCATGTTCTCTTCAATCTGGCTGAGCAGGCGATCAACAAAAAGCATGTCCTCCGGTCCGTAACATTTGGGAATAACGATGACATCAATGTACTGGCCAGCCGCTTCGACGACCTCGATGAGATCGCGGTAAAAGAATTTTGTGCGTATATTGTTGGGGCGGAAGGCGCGAATTTTGCCCTGAAAGTCCAGCGTTTTGAAGGCTTCAATGACGGTCTGACGCGCCTGCACCTTTTGCGAAACCGCGCAGGCGTCCTCCAGATCGAACATCACCTGATCGGCGGTGGAGGCGGCGGCTTTTGTCATCATTTTGAGGCTGTGCCCCGGTACGGTCAGTTCTGAGCGGCGCACCACAAAGTCACGCGCCATGACCATCTGGGCTTTGGGCGGCAAGATATTTCCATTCACGAGTGATCTCCTTGACGTAAGCGGGTCATGTTCTCTTCCCACACCCGGCTCTGTTCCTCAGCGAGCGCTCGCGTGGGTACCAGCGCTCTGCGTTTGAAGGAAAGGACGTTTTGACCTCGTTGATTGTAGGCGACGGTTTCGACGGTGACGATACCGCGCTCAGGATTGCTCTGGCTCAGGCGCTTGTCCAGTACGGTTGTCTCGGCATACAGCGTGTCTCCGTGAAAGGTGGGAGCCAGGTGTCTGACGTTCTCAAATTCGAGGTTGGCGATGGCTTTGCCGCTGATGTCCTCGACGCTCATGCCCAGGGCAATACTGAAGACCAGCGGACCAACCACCAGCCGCTGCTGAAATTGCGTGCTCGCGGCATAATGGGCGTCGATGTGCAACGGATGATGATTCATGGTCAACATGCAAAAGAGCGTGTCGTCATATTCCGTAATCGTGCGTCCGGGCCAGTGTTTGTAGACAGCCCCAATCTCAAATTCTTCATAACAGCGACCAAATTGCATGAGAATCTTCTCCTTCCTTCTGGCAC
>DASZXF010000233.1:0-3167 GCA_035546055.1 Ktedonobacteraceae bacterium | reverse complement strand
CTGACCTCCGAAACGCCAGAGAGAATATTCATGAGCAGATTCTTCCTTTCTCATACGCATAAAGACACCATGCTATCACGACCTCAGTGATCACTTGCGTGCTCATCTGATCTCATCTTGCCACGGCTATGTCCAGCCTTCTTGTTCACCAGGAGTTCTGAACATGCAGCCTCAGCACTCGTTCTCATGCCAAGCATACGGTAAGGAGAGCGTTTTGTGATGCGTCAACTGTCCTGTTGGGAGCAAGACATTTGACCTGCTATGACGAGGCGTTCCTCTCTGTGGATCAGTCCCTGTTGCCCGGCAAAGACGGCGGCTTGCGTGCGCTCCATGAGGTGGAGCTTCCTGAGAATATGACTCAGACCGTGTTCCGCTTCCTCCTGCTTGAGCGTAAAAATCCCAGGTCGATGATGTTCACGGCGCGGGGTCTGTAGCGTCAGTGGATGAGCAAAGCGACGAAAAAGCCTGCAGGAGGTGGTGCGCTCTCACCCGGCTCCTTCAGCGAGGGGGAGCGTGAAGAAAAACGTCGAGCCGACGTGTTCTTCCGACTGGAACCAGATGCGTCCGCCGTGCCGTTCGACCAGTTCCCGGCAGAGATAGAGGCCGAGTCCCGAGCCATGGATGCGTGCCTCCTGGGCATTGTCGGCACGCATGAAACGTCCAAAGAGGCGTGCCTGCTGCTCACGTGGAATCCCTATCCCGCAATCGCGCACGCTGAAACGCGCTTCCTGTGCCTGCTCATCCTGCCAGATCGTGACCACAATCGGACCGCCTGCCGGGCTATATTTGATCGCGTTCGCCAGCAGATTGGAGAGCACCTGCTCCAGGCGGAAGGCATCGACGGCGGCCTGAAGCGAAGGGCAGGTGGTCTGCAGCGATATCTGGTGGCGCGGGGTAGTGGCTTGCAGTTGTTCCAGAACGCGCCGGGTCAGCCCGACCAGGTCCGCCGGTTGGCGTTGCAAGGAGAAACGTCCCGCCTGCAAACGCGTTACGTCGAGCAAATCCTCGGTCAGTTTCGTCAGATCCCGGGCCGCCTCCTTCATCGCCTGCACTTTATGCTGCTGCTGCTCATCGAGCGCATGCCCGGTGCCCCGGCGAGCTCCCCGTAGCAAGAGGTCCGCATATCCGGCCAGGACCGTCACCGGCGTTCGCAGTTCGTGCGTTGCCAGGCTAATGAACTCGTCCTTCAATGCTTCTGCCGCTTTAAGCGCGCTCACATCTTGATAGACGACCAGGACCACCCGCTCTGAGGAGGCAAGAACCTTTGCCATCTCAAGAGGAAGACGGCGGCAGGTGTGAAGCAGATCCAGTGGGATCGCATCCGCCAGGACCGGCAGGCTGGTACCGTCGGCCCGGCGGATGACCAGCTGGGCGCCCAGAACGGCTGCTCCGCGTGCCAGCGCCTGTTCGGCGACCGAGTTCTCGGGGAGCGGTTGCCCCTGATCGGTCCATACCCGGATATGGTGGCGCGCGGTAAAGTCCTCCATCAACTGTCCCGGTTCCCACTCGGCTCCCCATAACTCGATAGCCGCGCGGTTGGCCAGGATCAGGCGAGCGCCTGGCCCTTGCACCAGGAACACGCCGGTGGGCAGCCGATCCAGAATGAGTTGCAGCACATCCAGACGCGCTTTGACCTCGGCGCGCACTTCTTGCTCCATCTGCTCCAGACGCCGACGCTCGGTCACATCGCGATCAATCTCTAAGATCGCGGTGGGCTGGCCCGCCTCATTCCGCATCACGACCTGACGGCTCTCCACGATCACCTGTCGCCCATCACGGCGCTGATGAATCAGATCGCCATCCCAGTGTCCCTCTTGTTCCAGACATTGCTCAAGACGCTCACGCGAGCGAGGAAAATGGGTCGAGAGGAGCTGATGGGAGACCTGGCCGGTGGCTTCTTGCTCGTTCCAGCCATAGAGGTTTTCGGCGCCCCGGTTCCAGGAAAGGATGCGCCCGTGCGGGTCACGAACCAGGATGGCATCATGTGACAAATTGATGAGGTGATTCTGGATCTGGAGCCACTCCATCAAGTGCGCGTGTTCCTGCGCCGCCCGGCGTTGGTCAGTTATATCACGCATGGTTCCCAGTACGTAAGGGGTTTGCTCCAGCAAGAACGGGCGCAGACTGATATCAGCCGGAAAGGTGCTGCCGTCCTTGCGCTGGCCAAGCAGATTGAGACCGGTTCCCATCGGCCTGGCATGTGGCGCACGCATATAGTGGGTTCGTTGGGCAACGTGCGCGCCGTGCAGATGCTGCGGCAAGAGTGCTTCCAGTGGGCGGTGAACCAGTTCGTCCACAGCATAGCCGAAGAGCGCGGCTGCTGGCCCATTGAGAAGCACAATCATGCCTGCTGGATCAACCACCAGCGCGGCGTCCGGGGAGAAGTCGAGCCAGTGGGTGATCATTTCCCACGTCACCACCGGCAACGGCTCCACTGCTGGCGTCAATGTGTGGGTTGTCGTCTGGCTTTCATGCCAGGGCATGTGGTTGTGTTGAAACTCATTCATTCTCGTCTGGTCCCTTCCCCTCTGTGGTTCTATCGGCTGGACAACAATGGGCAATCTTCCCGTGTGCCCGGTTTTTCCTCACACTCTATTTTTCCCGCTTCTCCTCACAAACCTCTCACACGGGAGGAGGCATCACTCACAAAATGCTCACAATGAAGTTTCCTTGCGTACGTAGGCTGCGAGTCGAATGATCCTGTCCCTCTCCTGCGACAACCAGAGAGCGTCAATCCAGGCCACCACGAGCATAGGATAGCAGGCTCCTCGTGGCCTTTTCTTACGGCTGACGCTGTACTCGTCAGAGAGATTTTCCGAGGAATTTCCAGGAGACGAATCCTTTTACCTTTTTCTGGTCTCTTACCAGTAAAGAGAACGATCTGAAGCAAGGAAACGTTCAGAGTTATATAAGGAGAGCGACATGATCTATGTAAAAAATGTCCCCACGTTCGAGCGGATTGGGCGCGTCCTGCTCGGCATTGTCCTGGTGGTGTGTGCCGGGTGGGCATACTTCCAACTCGGGCGTGATGCCCTGGCGGTGCTGCTCGCCCTGGTGTTGCTTGTCTCTGCCCTCTTCATGGTTGCGACCGGCTTCTTCGGATGGTGCCCGGCCTGTGCCCTGGTTGGACGCAAGCTCAAGTCAAAACAGCGCCTATCATGAACGTA
>DASZXF010000232.1:0-2519 GCA_035546055.1 Ktedonobacteraceae bacterium | reverse complement strand
CGGCTTTAATGGCACCTGGGGGAGTAGCGATACGAATCCCACCTCGTTCGCCTTGAATGGCGGAGCCTGTAGCACTTCTTAATGATCATGTCGGCGCAGTCACGGCCTGGCCAGGGATGTCCGAGATTCGTCTCCCTGGCCAGGCATTTTGAGACATGTCTGATAACGCAGGGTCTGTCTATGGCCCTGGCATAAACAAGCTGGGAGGCTCTTTATGCAGAAAAAAACCAACAGGGACGTTTTTCCCCATCGATTCCGCTCGCGCATAGCGCTATCTGTCCTGCTGATCTTTGTTTTTTCGTCAGTGCTGACCTTTACTGCTCTCCATAGCGCACATGCCAGCGCAATGCTCCCCCTGGAGAACAACGGCCTGGCTCAAACGCCCTTGATGGGCTGGAGCAGCTGGAGCAGTATTCGCTCGAATCCCTCCGAAGCGACCATCAAGGCGCAGGCGCAGGCCATGGCCAGCACGCTCAAGTCCTACGGATACTCCTATATCAACCTGGACGATTTCTGGTACCTCAACCCGGCGACGAGTGTCGACCAGTATGGACGCTGGAGCGTGGATACCAGCCGCTTTCCTGATGGCATGGCAGCCACGGCCAGCTATGTGCATAGCCTGGGCCTCAAATTTGGCATCTACCTGACTCCGGGTATTCCGGTGGCGGCTGTCAGGCAGAATACGCCGATCCAGGGAACCAGCTATCACGCGGCTGATATTGCCAATACCAGCAAATACGAAACCAACTACAATTTTGGCAATAACGTCATGTATTACATCAACTATAGCAAACCGGGGGCACAGGCGTTTATCAACTCGTGGGCTGACGAACTGGCCTCCTGGGGCGTGGATTTTCTCAAGATAGATGGCGTGGGTGACGCGGATATTGCCGATATCCAGGCCTGGTCAACCGCCCTCAAACAGTCAGGTCGCGACATTTACTTCAGCCTTTCTAATAGCCTGGATGTCAATAACGTGAGCCTCTGGCAGCAGAATGCCAACGGCTGGCGCATTTCAGGGGATGTCGAGTGCTATTGTTCAACGCTGGCCACCTGGAACAGTGTTTCGTCTCGCTTTTCTATCGTACCCCGCTGGGTAGGCGATGGCGGACCAGGTGGATGGAATGACCTGGACTCGCTGGATGTGGGCAATGGCTCGCGGGATGGCCTGAGCAATGATGAGCGCCAGAGCTACATGGCGCTCTGGGCTATCGAGGCAGCTCCTCTCTCCATTGGAGATAACCTCACCTCGCTGGACAGCTACGGCCTCTCGCTGTTGACCAATACCGAAGTCATCGCGGTTGACCAGGCGGGATACCAGGCGCACCCCATCTCCCAGGCGAGTTCGCAGCAGGTCTGGTTCGCCAGGAATGGCGATGGCTCCTATACAGTCGCGTTGTTCAATCTGGGGAGTTCAACCGCTACAGTGAGTGTCAATTGGAGTAGCCTGGGTTTTAGCGGGTCGGCCAGTGTGCGCGATCTCTGGAGTCATAGCAATCTGGGCACCATTTCCAACAGTTTCAGCGCGACCCTCAATACCCATGCCTCGCGTCTGCTGAAAGTCACGCCTGGCTCGGTGGCCACACCCACGCCCACGGCCACGCCGAATCCTGCGGGCTACGCGGTGAATGCCGGCGGATCGGCCAGCGGTTCCTTTGAGACGGATGCGTACTATAACGGTGGCAGCACCTACTCAACGACCTCCAGCATCGATACCAGCGGGGTGAGCAATCCAGCTCCCCAGGCAGTCTATCAGACCGAGCGCTACGGGGATTTTTCTTACAACCTGTCGGGTCTGACGCCCGGGAGAGCGTACACGGTGCGCCTGCACTTCGCGGAGATCTACTGGACCAGCAGCGGACAACGCCTCTTCAATGTGGCGATCAATGGCCAGCAGGTGCTCACCAGCTTCGACATCTACGCCACCGCCGGAGCGGCCAACAAGGCCGTGGTCGAACAGTATAACGCGACGGCGGACGCCAGCGGCCAGATCGCGGTCCAGTTCACCAGCGTCAAAGACAATGCCAAGGTCAACGGCATTGAGGTCATAGGTGGCAGCCTCGCCACCCCGACGCCCACGCCGACGCAGGGCACGACGCCAACGCCTACCCCGACGCAAGGGATAACCCCCACGCCGACGCAGGGCACAACGCCCACGCCCACGCCGACTTCGACGACCGGTCAGGCCTGCTCGGTACACTACGCGGTCACCAACCAGTGGCCGGGCGGCTTTGGGGCCAGTGTGACCATCACCAACACCGGGAGTACAACTATCAATGGCTGGACGCTGACCTGGAGCTTTGCCGATGGCCAGACCATCACCCAGCTCTGGAATGGCAGCTATGGCCAGACGGGGAGCCACGTCTCGGTGACCAATGTCTCCTACAATGGCACCATCGCCCCGGGAGGCACTGCCAATTTCGGCTTTAATGGCACCTGGGGGAGTAGCGATACGAATCCCACCTCGTTCGCCTTGAATGGCGGAGCCTGTAGCACTTCTTAATGATCATGTCGGCGCA
>DASZXF010000231.1:0-9953 GCA_035546055.1 Ktedonobacteraceae bacterium | reverse complement strand
GGAACTGGAGGGGCGGCGTTTTCACCGGGTTGGGCTGATGCTCTATTGGCAGAAGAAATGTCTTCATCGGCAGAAGGAACGTCTTCCTGGGAAGATGCAAGCGGGACAGGCTTTTCCTGTTTCAGCGTCAACTCATCCTGCTCCGGGGTTGACGAAAGCTGGTCATCACCTGCTTCATGGTTGAATGGAGGGGTATTTTGCATACGTTATCTGCTTCTCCAGTCTGTTGGTGTGCGGTCATAGAGTCGAGTATATCAATGTAAACTTGCGCATGTCAAGCCATTTAGCCCGAAAGAAGCTCTAGTATTGAGGTCCAACGGGCGTGGCATGTACATCCATTCTGGACCCTGTTTTTCCTACCCGGTCTTTCAATCGCGCAGAAAAAGCTGAAAAGCGGGAAAAAATAGGCTATACTAGAAGAGGCTCATAGATCAACTTGTAGCGTAGCTACGTATGTCGTCTCATGCCTATTTTTAGGACGATTCGATGTACAGTAAAATTGGTTCAGGAGTACACTGCATGTTAGAATGTCCAAATTGCCGGCGGGAATTCCAACCAGGTACGCATTTTTGCGGCACGTGCGGGAAACCCTTGCTCGGCATTGTATCCTCCGTTGTGACCTCAGACCACGGTGACAGGGAACCACTGGCCGGTGGTCAGGAGGAGCAGGCTTCGCTGGAACAGGAGAGCCCGGAGGCTACCCTGGTGCTCAAGAAGCCTGCCGGTTTCCCCTGGCGACCCCAACCCACGAAATCCTCTGACAATGAGCCATCGCGGACTGCTGGCCGCGCCTCCAACGAAGTAGAAGAAAAAGCCAGCGCTCAAAGTGGAGCAATTCGCCGGCTCCACGGTGCCGTTTTACCAGTCATGCCGGTGACGCCTGTGCTGCCCACACAGTCAGCCGTACCGGCCTTCCAGGCGGCTTCCGGGCTGTCTGGTGCTCCTGTCACGCCCGCTGTTTCTGATCTGCCCGGCATTCCCACCTCTGCCGTTGCGGCGAACAGAACGACAAAGGGCGCGAGCGAACACGCGCCCTTTCCCATTCCGGCGCGTCCGAGTCGTACTTCTGGCGCGTCCGTGGCAGATCAGCTTTCGACGGAGATGGCCGAGGACGTGAACACCTTTGCTTTGCTCGCCCGTCGCCAGGCAGCGGAGGAGCCAGGCAATCGCACTATCCTGGGGCGCTCGGCGGAGATTGGCGAAGCGCTGGCGGAGTACCCGGCCCTGAACGCCGCTGTACAGGAAAAGGGACTCGATCTCCTCGACGCCTCGCCGGATGTCCCGGCGGCAGGCGTGCCGGTGGCCAGTTCACTGGATAAGACGCTCATCTTTCCCGATTTTCTGGCAGACATGACCGACCTGGAGTCGGCCCTGTCCGCTTTGCCCGAGGCAGCAACCTTCGCCCCGGAACTGGGCGCGTCGGTGGAAGCGGTTTTTCCTGTGCCCACAGCAGGAACAGCCCCCACACTGCCAGCTTCGATGCTCAGCAATGCTCAGGAACAGATCCCCTCTCCCTCTGTTGAAGCGGAAAATGAAGCGCTGCAGCTTCCCACAGGCTCCGACGCGCAACTTCAAGAGGCAGAGGATGAGGAAGATGAGTCGCTGATTCCTACACTGCCGCGTTCCTCTGTTCAAGAGGCGTCCGCGCATCCCACAGGCGCGGTTCTCGCGGAGGACGAGGCGAGCATGGCCTTGCCGGCTGGGACTACGGATGGACCCGTCGTGGAGGACGAGATCGATCCCGTGGCCTGTTACGCGCCGTTCTTCAAGCCATCTGAGGTGCCGTCTCATCTGCTCAGACCCGACGATCCGTACCTGCATCTCAAGGTCGAACTGGCGAATCAGCGTGTAGAGATCACCGCCGCGATGGATGAGCTTTTGCCACTGGTTTACCAGAATCACCGCGAGGAGAATCAGGCTCTCTTCGCCACTATTCTGGCCCATCGTCCGCCGCTGGACGACGAAGCCTGGGGGCACGCGGCCTTCGTGCTGGGCGCCTACGGCAACTACATGTATCGCCATCCCTTGCGCCTGAAAAAGAAACTGGAGATCTGGAGTGCCCAGCTCTGGGCGGTTTACTACGAGCGGAGCTATCGCCGCAAGTACCTGGCCCAGCGCTGCCAGCAGTTGATTCATTTCTTTCAAGGGTGCGCGGAGAATGCGACCTTTCTTGCCATTGCCTTGCATGATTTAGAAACCCTGTACTTCTACCTGGAGCCGGGAAGTTTGCGCAAACTACAGCAAATGCTGCAAAGTTTGCCCAATCCCCCGGCTGAATTGCTCCAGCGCATTGAAGCGCAACTGGTCATCGCGGAGCAGGAGAAGGCCGAGCGCATGGCGAAGCAGCTTGCGCTCATCCAGGCCAAAACGCCGGCTCAGTCCGCGCCGGGCAAGCAGGCAGGGCCGCAGAGCGCGGGCAAAGCGGCAGTTCAGTCCGCCCAGCCAAAGACGGCGAAAGCGGCGGGCCAGTCCGGGGTAAAACCGGCAGGGCCGCCGGCGGGCCGCCAGGGGTTTCATCCGGTCCCGGCGAAAGCGGCGGGTCAGGCATCCATCCAGGAAGTACACAGGTGGCCGGGCTTCTGGAACGAGGAGCAGCGTCATCGCTTCTTTGAAAGTCTGCGCACCGATCACCTGGAAACCATTCACCAGCTTTTGCTGCAAACGCGCAAGCAGATTCTGGCGGCAGCGCGCACAGGGTTGCTGCAAAGCACCGTGCTGGGCTACCAGCGGCCTCGCCGCTCGGTGCCGCTACGCCTGGAAATGCGCCAGGGTTCCGAATATGAACTCTTTATGGAGGCTTTCCGCCTGTTGAGCAGTCCAAAGCTCAAGCATCAGCAGGATGCGTTGCGCATGTTTGAGCGGAATATGCGTGAAAATCCTCAGCAGGAGTACGCGCCGGTCGCGCGCGAGTGGGTGTTGTACGCCCGTGCGCTTGTGCTGGGAAGTACGCGGGCCGCGCCTGATTGGGAGCGCAATTTCCGGCGGGATGAGGCCTCGTGGGAAGAGATCTGGAATCTTGCTTACTATCACTACAGGACCGGCGATCTGGCCGAGGCGATTCGCGTCCTCACGCCGGGACTGAACGAACTGGACGCGCCCGTGGTGCATCTGCGCCTGGCTCTCATCTGCGCTCTGACGCTGGTGGAGTCTGGTACAGCGGACCCGGCGGCGCAACAGCTTGCCCGCGAACTGCTTCTGCATCATCTTGAGCGCTGGCCCGATCCGTTGAGCGGTCTGATCTGGCTGATCATCAGCTACGACGTGGCCGGTACGCCACGTCCGCTGGAGCAGTCCAGGCGCTTGAGCGTCGTGCAGGAATTGCTGGAAAACCCGGTGAATCTGCCTGAAACAAATCTGGATCTGAACGAAGCGCAGATCAGCGTTCTTGAAGATACGCTGGTCAATAAAACGCATTGTGAGGAGGTCTGGTTCCTCTGGCTCAATGATTACGCGGCCCGCCATCCACACAATTTTCCAGTCTGGACGCGCCTGGCCGCCACCAGCGAGCGCATGGAGCGCCTGGCGAGGGCGGAGACAGCTTTGCAGCATATTGCCGGCTTCTACTATGATCTGGACTACGTATATGCACGGGAAGGAGAAGAAGAAATGCAGGCCGCCGCAGAGTTGCGCGGCCATGTTGAAAAGCTTTTTGAGTTCTATCGCCGTCACGAAATGCAGCGTCAGGCCTGGGACTCCTTCGAGTCCTGTTATCCCACCCTCAACCATCTTGGCTTCTGGGATGAGCAGAAAGCGGCCAATCACCGCTTGCTGACCCTGGTGGCTCCCTTTCTGATGGAATGGCGGCGGCGGCAGGCTCATCAGCGTCTGCTGGATGACCGGGATGCCAGGGCGCGTTCGGAGATCAGGCGTAGCACGGTGAGTAACAATCCCACGCGGCCACTGGAGTACTTCAAGGCGGGTCAGCGCGTTGGCATTTTCGTGGACTACGAAAATATCGCGCGTCTCATCCCCGGCGAAAGCGACATGGAGGGCGTCTGGCAAACGCTGGCCAGCTACGCCGCGCAGTTCGGCGACGTAGT
Source organism: Ktedonobacteraceae bacterium (assembly GCA_035546055.1). Taxonomy (GTDB): domain Bacteria; phylum Chloroflexota; class Ktedonobacteria; order Ktedonobacterales; family Ktedonobacteraceae; genus Paraktedonobacter. Next base: position 5,913 of record DASZXF010000231.1, on the reverse strand, counting down.
TTGTCGCTGGGCCTCCGCCAGTCCGCGCAATCTCTCCAACCTGACCGCCGTGCGCGCAGGTCTGGAGGCCGCGCAATTCAGGATTCGCTATCCGCGTCGTGAATTGCAGTTCAGCGCCTCGCAGAAGGATCTCGCCGATTACGCCCTGCTGGAATGTCTGCACACCGCCAGCCTCAACGATCACCTCGATGTCTATCTGGTGGTCAGCGGAGATCGCGACTACTACGAGCGCATCTGCACCCTGCTGGAGAGCGGGCACGTGGTACGCATTCTGGCCAGCGACGAGAACCTCTCAAGCAGCTACCGCGAACTGGAGCAGCAGCGCCAGCGCCAGCACACAGAGGCGGGGGACGAGGAGACGGACTTCTTTATCGATAATCTCGATGAAGTTCTGCGCTCGCTTCCTCCCGCCTCGCACTGAGGTAGCGGGTCCGGTTACTGCATTCGTGCTTGTGAATAAAAATCAGCAGCCTCCAATGGCGGAGGCTGCTGGTTTTTTATGGCCGTTTCCTGGCTGGTAGCGGTGCTTATTAGAGCGCCTGGAGGGTAGAAAAGGTCCAGACGACAGACACCGCGTAGAGTCCAATTACCAGTACCGTCACTATAATCACCGGAGTGAGCACGGCTGCCGAAGCTTTGCCGCCGCTCAGACGATGGGTGCCCATCGTCATATAGATGAGCAGGATGACCTCGTAGAGACTGCCCCCCAGGAGGATCAGATTGCCGAGGCAGGGAATGACCGAGCCGACCGCTATCAGGAGGCCGAGTGGCACGGTGATCAGGGCATAGTTGTAGCAATAGGCCAGGAAGTTGCCCTGACCACCAGAGGCTCTGGCCAGCAAATGACAAATGCCCGCGCCAATAAAGAACGCCATGGGCACGCCCACCAGCACGAGCAGCGCCGTGACGCCCGCCGCGAGTGGAAGTACGGAGGACACTTCCGCGACCATATCGCTGGGAAAGAAAGCAGGGAGCATGAACGATTCGATAAAGAAGAGGATCAGGATCATAATGGCCTGTATGATGCTCTGAAACAGTAATTGAAGCAAGATGATATTCCAGGCTGCTTTGCCCTGCTCAGCCGCGAACGTGCTGGCTTTAGGATGGGTGAGCACGTGCCAGTACTGACGAGGTAACTGGCGAAGAGCCTTGCCCAACGGTAGAGGAGTGGTCGGCAGAACGGCCCCTATGGGTACCGCGACATAGCCGGGCGGGAGCATGGAGCCAGGAGGCAGCGCATAGCCAGGCGGAGGCATGTAGCCCGGAGGGGGAAGATAGCCCGGCAGCGGCGCGGCAGCCGCCGGTGGATTGACCACCGGGGATGGATTGGCAAAGCGAGGCTGGTCATAGAACTGCGGAGATGTATAGGCCAGTGGCGACTCTGGCGCCGCAGGCGTCTCTCCCGGCTGCTGCGACTCCGCTGCCGGCGTCGCAGCAGTCGGGAGAGACTCAACAGCTTCATCGGGAAACACGCCAAATGATTCAGAGACAGGGGCAGCCGGCGCAGGCGAGCCATGCTCCTGCTCTTGCTCCGGCGCGGGCTGTTCATCTGGTTGGGGAGCTTGATGGGCATATTCAGACATGGAAGTTCTCACTTCTTCGGCAAATGATGATAATGCGTACATAAAAAGAACAGCAGGTAACAATCATTCCGAGCGTACAATGATAGCTTGATGCTCTTATCTGCAATTGCATAATAAATGGGAACCCAGCAATTGTCAAGGAGGAGCGCTTTGGGGGGGCAGTTCATATACTCATAATCGGCCTGGCTTAAATAGAACTCACGTTACTCAGGATTGACAAAAACATTCTCCTGTGATATCCCAAGCGCCTGAGCAAAGAGTTGCCAGAAAGTGTTATTGGTTGCTCTGCGATCACTTCCTGAAATTGTTACAATCCGGCATCCCGAAGCCGAGAGGGTCACCGATTCCTGCGATCCGTTCTGCTGCGTGAAGGTCGCCACATACTGCAATCCTGTGTCGAGAGGGCAAAAGCGGGATTGGGAGGGAGGGAGGTTCTGAATAGCCTGATAGATATGCGAGATGATCGCCTGGTTCTGGATTGTTTTCGTCAAAGGCGGAAAGTGATTGTCCCTGACATTACTCGAACGTGTCACTTGTAATGAACTGAAGCCCACAGGATTGGAAGCAGAAGTCCCACAACCTGCTAAACAAAGTACAAAGCAGAGTATCAACGCAATCCTGATATGTTTCCTTGCCCATTTCATAAGGCATGCTCCTTCACTTGTGGCATGGCACTCAGAGGTTTCTGCTCCCTTGTAAGGGAGTGTCATGCTAAAAGACGTTTTCTTTCTGGCTTTTGTTCCCAATACTCATAAAACAGAGCGAGGAGAAGAGGAATATCTCCTGCTTCTCCTGCTCAAATGGAGCCAATCAGAGGTTTGCACAAGCGACGCCATTCCCAGTCGCTTTCCATACATTTGTGAAAGAGTGGGTGCCAGAATCAAGGGCATTCGGTTGTGCCAGGGTTGTGCTCGCACTATCTTTCAGTGTGACCGAGTTATTCGTAAACCCTCCAATAGTATGCCAGCCACGCGATGTCGAATAGGCATAGGCATTGGAGTATTGGGTGTAATTGAAATCGGCCAGTTTGGAAAGGCCGTTACTGCAATTGGGCCGTTCGTCGATCCATTCTGCTGTGGTTTTATCAGCCTGCCTGCTACTCGGATCGCATCCACTGAAGGAGGTAGTACTCGTTGAGATAATTGTACACCACTCATTGTAACCAGAAGCCAGATAGACCTCCGCATCAACAGCGGTGCCACACGCGTAGTTGCTGCCATCGAAAACAGGAGCATAGTAAGGGACAAACTCAATGAAAAATTGGTAGCCGCTCTTTGTATAAGCTGACCCTGTTTGAATGAGGTTTTGACTTCCCTGTACTCCACCGATTCCAATCCAACTTCCTTCGCGTGCTCCTGATTGCTGCTGAGACCCCAGGCATTGTATGTTCCAATGTCCTTTTACATCCGTGATGCCGCCATTATCATAGGCAATATATCCTGACCAGTTGCCAGATGTGATTGAGCCAAAAGCTCCTGTTGCCTGACCTCCACCAGGGGCTTGAAGGGGGTGAGAGAGAAAGGGGTGCTGTGAAGATGCAGGAGCAAACTGCGCGCAATGATTATGTTTTAGCCTCTGTACACGCATTTGCCAACTCGCTAGTTGAGAAGGATCATTATCTGGACGTGGGGGAAGACGATAGGCTGCAAGCTGACTGGCAGAGGCCTTCATCAGATCCAACGTCTGAGGAAAAGTAGGGCAGGCAGAAGACAATGAAGCGGTGGTTATGGCCCTGTTAGTCTGGGCTAATGGTTTGGCATAGGCAATTGCGTTTGAAGTAATAAGCATGCTGATACACAATATGAGGCAATTGCCTATGAGAAGAACACCGTGACGAAAACTGTGAAGTGGTTTCACCTGATTCCCTCCTTAGAATTTTATTTGTTCGATGTTCTCAGCGCTTTCTAGAAACTCCTATTATATCGTAATTTATCTATTACGAGCCTTATAGGCGCTTATGAAGGCTATATCTAAGAATAACATATTAGATAGACAAAAGTAAATGTTTGTACATAATTGATCCGGGCCATAACATCTCAATAACCCGGCTAGAACAATGTTTCGTGTAAATCGTGTTTTTGAGGGAATGGGAGCTGCGCTTCCTCAAAGACCTCCACTCCACCTGTAAGGCCAACTCCATTGAAAGGTGACTGTTATATAGACCTGGGAAAAGAAAAAAAGCTGAAGGGCTGAGGGCAAACAGGCTTGACAGGGCAGGCTGGATCATATATCATCTGCTCTAATCAGATGATATAGCGGAAACACGTTGAACAGGACCAGTAGACACCGGAGAGCCAGTAAGCGAGCCGAGAGAGTGGGAGTCGGCAGGTAGCGCCTTGTGTTGAACCCACCTGCGAGCGCCAGCGAAAAGCTGGCCGGAGCCTCCGCCGTTAGCGGGAGGGAGCGGATCAGCCGGGCTGGCTGTATCCGTAGCTAAGCGGGATGTCATCGTCTGATGACTCCAAAGAAGGTGGTACCACGGGTGCTGATGCTCGTCCTTGGAGGGGCGAGTTTTTTTTGTGCGAGTTTTTATCAGAGCAATGAGGTATATGGTATGGCAAATGAAGAGAAACTGGTTGAAGAGCTTGTAGACCAGGAAGACAATTTTTCGCAGTGGTATAACCAGATCGTGCGCAAGGCGGAACTGGCTGACTACGCTCCGGTGCGCGGCTGCATGATTATTCGCCCCTATGGTTACGCGATCTGGGAGAACTTGCAGCGCTTGCTTGACGCACGTTTTAAAGAGACCGGGGTGGAGAATGCCTACTTCCCGCTGCTGATCCCCCGCAGCTTCCTGGAGCGCGAGGCCGAGCATGTGGAGGGCTTTGCCCCCGAAGTGGCGTGGGTGACGCGCGGCGGCGGCGAAGAACTGGAGGAGCCACTGGCCATCCGTCCGACCAGCGAAACGATCATCGGGCATAGTTTCGCCAAATGGATTCAGAGCTATCGCGATCTGCCACTGCTGGTCAATCAGTGGAACAACGTTATGCGCTGGGAGAAGCGCACCACGCTCTTTTTGCGCACCTCTGAATTTCTCTGGCAGGAAGGTCATACTGCCCATCGCACCCTGGCGGAAGCCGAGGAGCGCACGCGCATGATGCTGGAGGTCTATCGCGCCTTCGCGGAGGAGGATGCCGCCATTCCGGTTGTGCCGGGGCGTAAGAGCGAGAATGAGAAATTCGCCGGGGCGCTGCGCACCTATTCCATTGAGGCCATGATGGGCGATGGTAAGGCGCTACAGGCCGGGACCAGCCACAACCTGAGCGATAACTTCGCCCACGGCTTTGACATCCAGTTCCTTGACGCGGACGGTCAGCGCAAATACTGTTTTACAACCAGCTGGGGCATGAGCACGCGCATGATCGGCGGCCTTATCATGGTTCACGGCGACAAAAACGGTCTGATGCTGCCCCCGCGCCTGGCGCCCTATCAGGTCGTAATTGTGCCGATCTGGCGCAAAGAGCAGGAGCGCGCGGCGGTGGCCGAACTGGTTGGCCGCGTGGAAAAGATGCTCAGAGGAAAAGTCCGCGTGCGCGTTGACTGGAGCGAGAACACGCCCGGCTGGAAGTATAACGAGTGGGAGATGCGCGGCGTCCCGGTGCGCATGGAGGTCGGACCGCGTGACGTGCAGAATAACAGCGTCATGCTCGTGCGCCGCGACAACCGCGTTAAAGAGTCAGTGCCGGTTGAAGGTCTGGCCACGCGCCTGCCTGCCTTGCTCGAAGAGGTCCAGCAGGCTATGTACCAGCGCGCTCTGGAATTTCGCCGCAACAACACCTATAGCACAGAGAGCTATGACGAGTTCAAAGAGATCATCGCCTCCGAGAAGCGCGGCTTTGTGCGCGTCAAATGGGCGGAGGACAGTGCCGCCGAACTGGCCATTAAAGAGGAAACCAAGGCCACTCTGCGCGTCATTCCTTTCGATCAGCCTGAAGGCGGTGTGCAGGGCAAATGCATCTACACCGGCAAGCCCGCTACCTGTGAAGCCATCTTCGCCCGCGCCTACTAACGCATCGATCATGGTGTGCGAAGAACGAGGGCGCCGGCATAACGTGCATGTTATGCCGGCCCCCTCGTTCTTTGCACACCATGATCGATAGACTGTTCTTGCTGGTCGCAAGCTGGCGAACTCTCTATTGCCAGAAATATTCTGCCTGGAAAGAACAGAAGCGTAAATTGTGGAAGGAGATATCTGGCATGGCCACTCCAAAAGGTACGTTTGCTGAACTGGTTGCGAATCTGGCTGATCCTTCAGGCGAAGTGCGCCGGCGGGCGGTCCAGAAGATCATGCGCAGAAGTAGAGAGCGCCAGCAGGCATTTGAGCAGTTTG
>DASZXF010000230.1:0-7944 GCA_035546055.1 Ktedonobacteraceae bacterium | reverse complement strand
GACCATGTGGCTTCAGAATTCATAAGCGCTCCACCTGCCATCGGCGGGCGAAGTGCCAGCGAAAAGAGGGAAAGTCGCGAAAGAATCACATAGGGCGCCGGGTAGCGTAAAGAAGTCTATCAAGCAGTGCAGCGGTTGGCGGCGCGTCACAGCGCCCGGTGGATGTGCATCCATGACATCTCCTTTAACAGAGTCAGAGCCAGAATGAGGAAGCCTGGCCTTTTCCGCCCGCGCTGGGCGGTTTGTCTCAGACCACCCCGGCGGCAAAAAGAACCACCTTTCTTTGTTTGGTATAAATCAATACAGTAATATAGACCTGCTGCGCGAAGACGCGGAAAAAAGCCTCTTTCCCGGCCTTCCGCCATCTCTCGCTACCGCGCCAGACCAGAGCGCCAGGCGCGCCGAGACAATTTCGATAATTTACGAAATCATTATCGTTACAGGCACTACAAATATAGCCAATTTTTCCACACTTGTCAAGAAGAGTATGAATGTAGACGGCTAGAAGGAGCTTGTAGTCTGCCTGTAGCTGGCACAAAAGTCCTGGCTGTAGCGGCCAGATTGCAGACAGGGGAGCCGGCGGGAGCAGATCTATGTCCCTGGCCGGGCCAGAGCGCCTGCGATCTCCGGCAATTTTCGTAAAATTTCGCCTTTCAACTGAACTGGTACTCGTGACCACTCCTGGCGGGTCCATTGAGTTGATAAGCTTTTATAAATGCACAGGCAGGCCTGGTTAGCGCGGCAGGCGCAGGACTCTTTGGTAGAGATCGCTGTAGGCGCGGGCGTTGGCTGACCAGCGGGAGTCGTAGGCCATGGCGCGGGCGACCAGGGCGGGCCAGCGCTCCTGTTCGTTGTAGAGACGCAGGGCGCGCCGCAGAGCGTCCAGCAGGGCGGAGGCTGAGTAGTCGGTAAAGCTGAGGCCATTGCCGCGTTCAGGCTCGGCGTCCAGGTCGGTCACGGTATCGGCCAGCCCGCCGGTGGCGTGGACAATCGGCAGCGTGCCGTAGCGCAGCGCGATCAATTGACCCAGGCCTCCCGGCTCGAAGGCGCTGGGCATGAGGAAGAAGTCGGACCCGGCGTAGATGCGATGGGAGAGCGCGCTGTCAAAGCCGATGTGAACGCGCACATTGTCCGTGGTTGCGGCCAGTTCGCGGAACAGCCGCTCATAGCGGGCGTGGCCGGTGCCCAGGACGACCAGTTGCAGCGGCAGTGTGCGCAATTCCTGTGCAATGGCGGCGATGAGGTCGAAGCCCTTCTGGTCCACCAGGCGGCTGACGATGCCCACCAGCGGCACCTCCGGCTGGTCGGGCAGACCGAACTCCGCGCGCAGGGCTGTGCGATTGCTGGTTCGACCGCCTATGGCGTCGGCGGCGCTGTAGGTCGTGCGCAGTTCGCCATCGCTGGCCGGATTCCAGATCCGCCAGTCGAGGCCATTGGGAATGCCGAAGAGGCGCGAACGGCGCTGAGAGAGTACCTCATCGAGTCCCCAGCCGTGGTCCAGGGTTTGAATCTCCTCCGCGTAGCGCCGGGAAACCGTCGTAATCACATCGCTGTAGACAATTCCGCCCTTCATCCAGTTCACGTCGCCCCAGTATTCCAGGCCGGTGGCCAGGAAGACGCGCGCCGGGTCCAGCGCGGCCTCGTCCAGAATCGAGGCATCCCAGCGTCCCTGGTATTGTAGATTATGGATGGTGTACACAAGGCGCGTGGCCCCCTGGCGCAGCAGATGGCGATAACTGGTGCGCAGATAGGCCGCGCAGGGCGCGGTTTGCCAGTCGTTGAGATGGATAATGTCAGGCGTGAAGCCGAGCGGCTGGAGGGCATCGAGCAGACCCCGGCAGAAAAGCAGAAAGCGCCGCTGTTCATCCCGCTGGTCCAGTCCGAAATAGATGCGCTGATGCCAGCCAAAATACTCCGCCTGGTCGAAGAAGTAGACCGTCACCGGCGTACCCGGTAGCGTGGCCTGCAAGATGGTAAAGGTGCGATGGCCGCCCGCCATCGGCAGCGCGCGTATCACGCCGGTGGGGCGCAACTCCCAGCGCGCGGCATCAATCGAGCCATAGCGAGGAAGAAAGACGCGCACATCATGGCCCAGCGCCGCCAGTTCTCCTGGCAAACTTCCCATCACATCGGCCACGCCTCCCTCCTTGGCGAATGGCACAGCCTCGGCGGCGATCAACAGAATGTTCAGGCGTTTCTCATCGAGCATAGCAAACCAGCTCCTCCCTTTACTCTCTCCTCATCATACCGCCAAACAGGGCCAAAAGATAGATAGAGATTGCTGCAACCATCGGCTTGCTTTTCCCACTCTGCTCTGTTTGAGACGCAACGAGCAAAAAAACTGTTCCAGCACAGGCCGGAACAGTTTTTTGCTCGTTGCGTCTCAAACAGAGCCGGAAGAGGTCTATGCTCAGGAACTACACGCCACTCCGTTGAGCGCGAACGCTGTTGGATTGGTGTTGCTGCCGCTCCAGGCGCCGTTAAAGCCTGGATTGACTGTGCCGCCGGGGGCGATGGTGCCGTTGTAGGAAAGGTTGCTGATAGTGACCGCGCCACCCGATTGCGTATAGCTGCCATTCCAGAGCTGGGTGATGGTCTGGCCATTGGCGAAGCTAAAGGTGAGTTGCCAGCCGTTGATCGTTGTATTGCCCGTGTTGGTAATCACGATGCTGGCTCCAAAGCCGCCAGGCCACTGGGAATTGACGGTATAGCTGACTTTACAACCCCCTCCAGAGGACGTAGTGGGAGTCGGCGTAATGCCCGTTGTCGGCGTGGGCGTGATACCGGGGGTCGGCGTGGGGGTAATGCCAACCGTAGGCGTGGGCGTGACTCCGGGCGTCGGCGTGGAGGTCGGCGTGGAGGTCGGCGTGACGGTTGTGCCAGGGGTGGGCGTGACCTGCGTGGTATTGCCGGACCAGACAAAGCTGACCGTGGCGCCCGCTGGCAGGGTGTAGGAGAAGGTCTGGTTGTTCCAGTTCACGCTGAAGGTGCTGCTGCTGCTACCGCCGTTGTTCGCCACCAGCACATAGCTACCATCGGGATTCTTGAAGGCCACATCGTTGACGTTGCCCGAACCCGGCGTGCTGGCCGCGATGTGATACGCGCCCGGCACGACAAACTTGCTGAACTGGCCCAGCAGGTAGTAATCATTGGAGTAGGTGACATTGCCGGTATTCTGATCAATCGTCACCACGCCCCAGCATTCCGTACAACCACCCGAATGCGGTCCGTGATTCGGGTCGAGCGCGATATTCCAGAGTTCCACCGAGCGCGCCCAGTTTTGCACAGACTGCATGAGCAGATTAATCGTGCTGATGTGCGTGATGGAAATGCCGGTCGCGCACTCGGTCTCATAGATCTCTTTCGTGGGATACTGATTGTGCTGACTGCTCATGGCCGAGGGATCGCCGTTGTAGCAGTGCCAGGCAATACCCGCCAGGTCGCTATTGGTCGTGGGATCGTTCAGCAGCGTCTGCGCGTAGCCGAGGCCGTTCCAGTCGTGGTCGTAACCGAGAATCTTGGGATGCAGACTGGCGCTATTCAGGGCCGGCGCGAGGTTATTCTTGATGAACGAGCTTTCGTCATTGGCCGGCCAGGACATGCCGGGATAGTCGGGCGGCACGTACAGCGGCTCATTCTGGGGACTGATGGCGTAGATGGGAATGCCCTGAGCCTGGTACGCCTGGATGAACTTGACGAAGTACTGCGCCAGTGGTCCATAGGCCGAGGAATTGAGCGTGCCGGTCTGCCCGTTGTAGACGCCAATCATCGAGCCATTGCTTTTCATCCAGCCTGGAGGACTCCAGGGATTGGCCATGAATCTGATCCCTGGATTCAACTGATAAGCCTGCTGGAGAATGGGCAGGATATAGCTGGTGTCGTGGGCGATGGAGAAATGCGCCAGGGTCGGATCGGTCTGACCGGCGGGCATGTCGTCATACGAATAGGCGCCGTTGATCGAAAAGTCCGAAGCACCCATGGGGATGCGCACAAAGCTCAGGCCGATGCTGGTCGGATTGCTCGGATCGGTGCCGAACAGATTGGTCATCACAGTATTGCGCTGGCTCGCGCTCATTTTTGTGTAGAGCAGCCAGGCCGAAGAGTCAGTCACCGCCGCGCCGAAGCCGTCCATTTGCTGGTACTGCTGCGCGTCGTTGATGGTGATGGCCGGAGACGCTCCGCTGCCGCTGTTGAGTTGGAGATCAGTCTGACGCGTCAGATGATTCGCGCCGTCAGTGGTCGTCAGCCAGACCTGGACGGCGGGCGCGGCTGCGTGCGCAGCAGGGCGTAAGGTCAACAGTCCAACCAGGCTGACTGCGACCAGCAGGCACGCCAGCAGGCGTACAATACGTATGTGCATAAAAAACTCCTTGATACGTGCGTGCCTCAGTGCATCCATGCAACGAGGCACTGATGGTCCGAAGGTCTACGCGTCCCGCTCCTCCTGTTGAGGCGAAGCCCTTTTCCTCCCCGGGAAGATCAGGACGCTGCAGGGTTGACGGCCTGCTATATGCTGCAAGCCGTACCGTTGAGAGTAAACGAGGTTGGAGCGGCGTTGCTGCCATTCCAGGAGCCCAGGAAGCCCACCGAGCTCAGGGTAGAGCCAGCAGGGAGCGAGCCATCGTAGGACAGATTGGTGATCGTCACCTGAGAAGCGGATTGGGTGTAGCTGCCGTTCCAGACCTGCGAAATGGTCTGTCCATTGGCGAACGAGAAGGCCAGCGTCCAGCCATTCAGCGCGCTGGACCCCGTATTGGTAATGCTCAATCCGGCCTGGAAGCCTCCCGGCCACTGATTGGTAATGGTATACGTCACCTTACAACTCGCCCCGGTGGTCTGCGTGGGCGTCGGTGTAATGCCTCGCGTGGGGGTCGCGGTTGGCGTCGTCCCCGCTGTGGGCGTGGCGGTCGGAGTCGTGCCCACAGTCGGCGTTACCCCGGCGGTCGGAGTCGTGGTCGGCGTCGGCGTAGCGCTGCCGCTGCCCGTGACTTTGAGCATCGCCACCCCATGCGAGGGCACCGAGGCCGTATAGCCGCTGGCGAAAGAGCCTTTGTCCGCGTGCCCCCACAGATCACGCACGCTCACGCTACCGGTCAGCCCCAGGCTGCTCCAGTTGACCGTCATATTCGCCGTCGCACCGCTGCGATTGAGCAGCAGCACCGCGTAGGTATTGCTGGCCTGTAGACGTTTGGTCCAGACCTGCAAACCTGAACCGTTATCCGAGATCTTCGTGCCCTGCACGCCAGCCGGATCTTGATCCACCGCGATCACCTCGCTATTGGTCAGGATCGAAGCCGTCGCGGCGGACATCGTGCTCAGATCGTTGCCCGTCAGCAGCGGCGCGGCTGACATGGCCCACAGGCTGAAGTGGGTCTGGTCTTCGGTCGTGCTCATACCGCCATTGCCAACTTCGAGCATATCCGGGTCATTCCAGCCGCCGGGTTTGGCATACGCGGCATAGGCCGCATTGGCGTCGAAATTGGTCAGCATACTGTTCCAGTTATCGCTGATATCGCTGGTCGTGCGCCAGAGATTCGCCACGCTCGCGCCCCATATCCAGGGATTGCCATTGCCCCACGAACACAGGCTCAGCACAATCGGACGGCCTGTGCTCTGGAGCGCGTTCGCGATTCTGGTATATTGCGTTTGCGGGTCCAGGCCCGAGGTATTGCACCAGTCGACCTTGATATAGTCGATGCCCCAGGAGGCATACGTATTGGCGTCCTGCTGCTCGTGTCCCTCAAAGCCGGGGAAGCCCGCGCAGGTCGCGGTGCCGGCATCGTTGTAAATACCCAGCTTCAAGCCATCTGCGTGAACGTAGTCAGCCAGCGCCTTGATGCCATCCGGGAAGCGCGTGGGATCGGCCACCAGGTTGCCATTGCTATCGCGCGACCTGGACTCCCAGCAATCGTCGAGATTGACGTACTGGTAGCCAGCCGCTTTCATGCCATTGCTCACCATGGCATCGGCCTGCTGTTTCACCAGGGACTCGCTCACACTACAGCCAAATTTATTCCAGCTATTCCAGCCCATCGGAGGAGTCAAAGCCAGTCCATTGGCCGCGAAAGCCGTCTGCCCCGGCGGACTTGCCAGGAATTGCAGACTAAAGAGCAGAACCAGAAGGGGAATCAGACCGAGAGAAAGCCACGAATAGGCACGTCTTCTTGACATAAAACCTCCTGCCGCAGCAATGCGGGCCAAAGCCCTCATTTCAGGAAATGACATATGCCTTCAAGTATAAGGAGAAAAGCAGAAGAAACCAGAACAGGAAACAGTCACTTGATGGTCAGTGAGGCGACAGAACAGGAAAACACGCGTCCGGCTGCATCTATCTCACACGTCGCTTGCGGACTGCAGGGAGACAGGAGGAAATGCCGGGATGGCGGGCAATCCTGATCGGGATTTGGCGGGGCGGGTTATAATGGGGAGCAGATTGGGATCTGGCCAACGTATCCCCTGTTGCCAAAACACCTGACCATTACGGTCGTCTTATGTATCCTCGCTCAAAGCAGGAGCGGTCTGACCGGGATGCCGTACTCGATCCGCTTGAGGATACTGAAACTATTTGTGAGGAAATCTGTCTATGCACTATGATCTCATTATCCGCCATGCCCGACTGCATCGCCGGGAACAACTGGCGGACCTGGCTATCGAGGCGGGCCGCTTTGTGAAGATTGCCCCTGCTCTTTCCGACGCGAGCGCGACCCGCGAGATTGACGCCGCCGGGCGCCTGCTCTCGTCTCCTTTCATCGATTCCCACGTTCACCTGGACGCCGTGTTGACCGTGGGCCAGCCGCGTTATAACACCAGCGGAACTCTGCTGGAGGGTATTCAGATCTGGGGCGAACGCAAGCCCGATCTCAGCATTGAGGATGTGAAGCAGCGTGCGCTGACGGCGATTGGCTGGGCCGTGGCGCAGGGGACGCTGCACATTCGCAGCCATGTCGATGTCTGCGATCCCAATCTGACTGCCCTGCGTGCGCTCCTGGAAGTGCGCGAGGAGGTCCGTGATATTTGCGATCTGCAACTGGTCGCTTTCCCGCAGGATGGCATTCTCTCTTTTCCCCATGGTCGCGAACTGATGCGCAAAGCTATCGAGCTGGGCTGCGATCTGGTCGGCGGCATTCCTCATCACGAATGGACCAATGCCATGGGCATCGAGGATGTGCATTACGCCTTTGAACTGGCCAGAGAGTTTAATCGCGACATTGATTGCCACTGCGACGAAACCGACGATCCTCACTCGCGCTTCACCGAAGTCATGGCCGCCGATACCCTGGAGCAGGGCTGGCAGGGACGCGTCACGGCCAGCCATTGCACCGCCATGCACAGCTATAATGATGCGTATGCTTTTAAGCTCATACGCCTGCTGGCCCGGGCCGGAGTCAATGTTGTGGCCAATCCCTTCGATAACGTTACCCTCCAGGGCCGCTTCGACACTTATCCCAAACGCCGGGGTATTACGCGTGTCAAAGAACTCCTGGCCGGCGGCGTCAATGTCTCGCTGGGGCACGATTCCATCATGGACCCCTGGTTTCCCCTGGGCCGGGGCGACATGCTCGCCGCCGCCCAGCTCGCGCTCTTCCTGTGTCAGATGAGCGGCTACGAAGAAATTCAGCAGGTACTTGAACTCATTACTACCAACGCCGCCCGTACCCTGCGTCTCCAGGATCGCTACGGTATCGAAGAGGGCAAGCCAGCCGATTTCCTCATCCTGGACGCCACCAGCACCTTTGAAGCGCTGCGCCTCCTGCCCACGCGCCTGCACGTCTTCAAAGCGGGCCGCGAAGTCGCCAGCACCACGCCCGCCCGCAGTCTGCTCAGACGCGCCGGGGATGAACAGGGCCAGGAAGTTACCTACCAGGTCGCGCGCGGCTAACGCAATATTACTGAGCAAGCAGCTATGCAAGGGGCTGGAGAACGGGCGTGCCTGCTCTCCAGCCC
>DASZXF010000229.1:0-3533 GCA_035546055.1 Ktedonobacteraceae bacterium | reverse complement strand
TCACCACTGCGCACGCGGTTGGCGAAGGCGGCCATCTTTTCCAGCACTGCATGCACCTCCGGCACGACGTTCTGCCCATCGACCATGATTGTCGCGCCTTTGGGAGCACGCAGGGCCACGTGCAGCACTGCTCGCTTCTCGGTGACGTTAATCTTTTCGCCGCTGAACATGGCGTCAATGCGCTGGCGCAGGCCGGAGGATTCGGCCAGCTTGAGCAGGAGGCTCAGGGTTTCGTCGGTCACGCGGTTCTTGGAATAATCGAGATACACACCGATGGCTTCACAGGTGAGACGCTCGCCGCGCCGGGGATCGTCGTGAAAAAGGGTGCGCAAATGGGTTGAGCGCACGGCCTGGTAATGTTCTTCCAGTGCCTTCCATTCGGGACGCTGGGTCAGCGGAGTTAATGTTGATTGTGCAGACATGCTTTTTTCTCCTTCCTCGTCAAACAACCATTTTCCGCTGACCTGCCCGGTAGCCTGCTGCTTCTTTCAAGGGTCAGATCAGCGGAGAGTCATCAATGGATTGAGCGGCTCTTTTCTCGCTCTGGAAAGCGGATTGGCAGGTTTACGGCCCGGGCGAGAGGCGACGGCAAACAATGCTCTCCGCTTGCTCCGCGCCCGAGCTTGTAAACTGCGTTCTTCTTCGCGATGGCGTCGTTTGCTCCACTGTAAGTCTAGCCCTGCCAGTCAAGCTTTGTCAAACCGCCTCCCGATGGCGCGCCATGGGTGCGCGGAAGGGCGGTTGTGAGGGCCGGGGTCCGGCCTGGATCGGCTTGAGCTTACGTGTGACAGTCGCGTGTTTGACCAGGGTGATCTTTTCATTATAATGATGAACTTCCAGTTCCTGCCCGTCCAGCAGACGATAAGTGGCCTTTTCAGGGGTTATCTCGACGCGTAGACGCCGGTCGCGAAAGAGCAAGGTAAAAACGATTCTTTGCAGTGTATCTGGCAAATGGGGTGTAAAGAAGAGTTTTTCATGGCGCACGCGTGTTCCGCCAAAGCCCATGACCAGGGCATTCCAGGCGCCCGCCAGGGAGGCAATGTGCAGACCGTCGCGCGTGTTGTGCTCCAGGTTATCCAGGTCCATCAGCGCGGCCTCGGCGAAGTAGTCATACGCGAGCTGGAGTTGACCAACCTCGGCGGCCATGACGGCCTGGGTGGAGGCCGAGAGCGAGGAGTCGCGAACGGTCAGCGGCTCGTAATAGGCGAAGTTGCGCGCTTTGAGGTCCGGCGGAAAGACATCGCCGCGCAGTTGCATGGCCAGAACCAGGTCAGCCTGCTTGATTACCTGTTTGCGATAGAGGTCAAAGTAGGGAAAGTGCAGCAGCAAGGGATATTGCTCGGGTCCGGTGGCCTCAAAGTCCCAGACCTCATGCCGGGTAAAAGAATCATCCTGAGGAGTGACGCCCAGCCGCTCATCATACGGGATAAACATTTTATCGGCTGCCGAGCGCCAGCCATCGATCTCTTGCGGGGTCACGCCGAGCGCCTGAGCCTCCTGGGGATGGCGCTGCGCCGCGCGGGCGGCAAAACGCAGATTATACTGGGCCATCAGGTTGGTGTAAACGTTATTATCGGCCAGCGCGCTATACTCGTCGGGTCCGGTCACGCCGTCAAGGCAGAAGCGGTCCATGGCATCGCAATAGCCGAGCGAATACCACAGCCGGGCTGTCTCCACCAGCAATTCGAGGCCAATGTTCTTCTCAAAATTCTCGTCGCCGGTACATTCGATGTAGTGCCCGACCGCATGCGCGATATCCGCGTTAATGTGAAAGGCGGCAGTGCCAGCAGGCCAGTAGCCTGAACATTCTTCACCGTGAATAGTCCGCCAGGGAAAAGCCGCGCCCTGCAAGTCCAGTTGACAGGCGTGCTCTCTGGCCTGGGGCAGCGTGGAGTGGCGCCACGTCAGGGCGTCAGCGGTGGCGCGCGGCAACGTCAGCGTCAGCATGGGCAGGACAAAACATTCGGTATCCCAGAAAACATGGCCATCGTAGCCAGGACCGGTCAGCCCCTTGGCCGGCAGAGGTCGGCGCTCTCCGCGCGCTCCCGCCTGGAGCACGTGGAACAGAGCAAAACGCAAAGCCTGCTGAATTTCGGCATCCCCATCGAGTTCGATGTGCGCGCATTTCCAGAAATCATCCAGATAGGCCCGCTGCTCGGCCAGCAAGCCCTGCCAGCCGGTCATGCGCGCGGCGGACAGCGCGGCGATGACCTGATCGTGCAATGCTGGCAGCGAACGCTCGCTGGACCAGCCATAGGCGATCAGCTTGACTATCTTCAGCCGCTCGCCCGGCTGCAAATGCGCGTTGATGCTGACGCGCGCGACATTAGAGGCGCTTTCGGCTTCGACCTTCAGCTCAGATGGTCCTTCGATGACGTGATCCATGGCCGCCGCTACGCGCAAACCACTGCCCTGAGTGTGATGCACCATCACGCCCCGCGTGCCCTTCGTCATATGCTTGTCGCATTGCAGGGGAGAGTTCAGGATCGTACCCGCGCGCGGATCGCGTCCCACGTCAGGCGGGGCTTCGTTCGCCACCAGTTCGGACTGCACCACCACCCGCACCGGAGCATCCAGCGGCTCTACTTCGTAATGAATGGCGGCGATGGCCCGCTGTGTAAACGAGACCAGGCGCACCGAGGAGACTTTGACCGAACGGCCAGCCGGCGAGGTCCAGCAGACAGCCCGGCGCAGCACCCCGGCGCGAAAGTCCAGTTCGCGCTCGTGGCTCTGCACTTCCCCATAGCGCACATCAAAAGGCTCATCATCCACCAGCAGACGCATGATTTTACCATTGGTAACGTTGATGACGGTTTGATCTGACTCTGGATAACCATACGCTATTTCAGCATAGGGAAGCTCACGCAATTCATAAACAGAATTGAGATAGGTGCCCGGAATACCAAAGGGTTCCCCCTCATCCAGGTTGCCACGCAAACCAATATGTCCGTTGGAGAGGGCAAAAATAGATTCCGTTTGCGCGAGAATATTAAGATCAAGTTTTGTCTCCTGAATAGACCATTCTTTGACAGGAAAAGCCGGGTGCGTTATCATGGCTGTTCTCTCCCTGAAACTCTTCTGCGCCTGGCGCAGATCACGACCATGCGAAGCCAGACCGCCTGCTACCACGCCCTTCCTTTCTGCACAATGTCTCCTGAACATGCTCAGACTCCCGGGTGTTGCTACAAGGCTGTTACGCTTCAATCAGGAGGGCATACATCGCCCTTTAAGGCTATTACGCACACAGGCAAGAAAAAAGCGACTCTACAGGAGCCTCTCCTGTCGAATCGCTTTTTTCTTTGCTTCTCTTCTCCGGCTATGCGTCCACCTGGAAGAGCACCATCACGGTATCAAACCCGGAATAACCGACAACTCTCTTTGCTACCCGTCAATGAAAGCGCGGCAGATTATCAGTGATCAAGAAAATCGTATTTGATGCTCGTGGCCAGGGTCTGGAGAGATCGTGTCCGCAGATCCTGCATACCTGCGTCGGAGTGTTGCTGAGTAAGATTTCCCCGGCTCACCAGGACATC
>DASZXF010000228.1:0-4989 GCA_035546055.1 Ktedonobacteraceae bacterium | reverse complement strand
TGCCATCCTGGGTCTGCACAAAGCCGAGCAGCCTTCGCGGCGGGAAAAAGGCGGCCTTCAGTTGTCGCTGATCACGCACGAACGCCTGGAGTCGCTGCTGGAACGCCTGAAGGTGGCCGGTTTCCCTACAACACACCCCATCCTTGATGAATCCTTTGGGCGCTCTGTGCAGTTGGAAGCGCCGGAAGGTTTGCTGATTCAGGTTAATGAGCTGGAGATTGATCTGTATATCTAGCCGCTATCTTCTTTTCTGGGAGCAAAGAGGCGCCGCCCGCGCAACACCGGGCTGGCGGGCGAGGCAAGGAGATTTTCATGGCAGAGGACCAGGCGATTACGATCCATAATCTGAGCAAGCGCTACCGCGTGGCTGAACGCGGAGCGGGCATACGCGCGGCTCTGCGCAGTATTGTGAGGCGCACGATGCGCGAGGTGGTGGCGGTCAAGACGATCAGCTTTGAGATTGCGCCGGGCGAAGTAGTCGGCTTTCTGGGACCGAATGGCGCGGGCAAGACAACGACGCTGAAGATGCTGGCCGGCCTGCTCTACCCCAGCCAGGGCGAGGCGCATGTACTGGGCCATACGCCGTGGAGGCGCGAGGCGGCCTATCTGCGCCAGATCGCGATGGTGATGGGGCAGCGCAGTCAGTTGGAATGGGATCTCCCGGCCCTGGATTCGTTTGAATTGAACCAGGCGATCTACGAGATTCCCCCGGCTGAGTATCGGCGCACGCTGGATGAACTCACTGATCTGCTGGACCTGGCGGATCTGCTCAAGAAGCCGGTGCGCACGCTTTCGCTGGGGGAGCGCATGAAGTGCGAGATGGCAGCGGCCCTCCTGCATCGTCCGCGCGTGCTTTTTCTGGATGAGCCAACTATCGGCCTGGACCTGACCAGCCAGCGGCGCATACGCGGCTTTCTGGCGGAATACAATCGGCGGCACGGCGCCTGCATTCTGTTGACCAGTCACTACATGGCCGATGTTGAGGCGCTCTGCCCGCGTGTGATTCTCATTCATCAGGGCGAACTCCTCTTCGATGGCGATCTGCGCGAGTTAACCCGGCGTTTCGCGGCTGAGCGCCTGATTACTGTGCAGTTTGGCGAGGAGCATCCCGATCTCTCTACATATGGCACGCTTATCGCCAGCAGTGAAGGACAGGTGACGCTCCAGGTGCGGCGCGCGGAGGCTTCCGCGCTGGCGCAGCGCTTGCTGGCTGAGCCGGGCATCAGCGACCTGACTATTGCCGATCCGCCGCTTGAGCAGGTGATTGAGCAGGCCTTCGCGATGGAGGCGAGACAATGAAACGACTCTGGCGCGTCTACCTGGTGCTGCTGAGGATTAGCCTGCTGCACCAGTTGCAATATCGCGCGGCCCTGGCGCTCTGGATGCTGGATATGGTGCTGAATCCTGTTATCTACCTGGTCGTCTGGTCCACTGTGGCAATTTCCAATGGCGGCTCGCTCGATGGCTATACACCGGGAGCTTTCGCGGCTTACTTTATTGCCCTTTTGCTGGTCAATCACCTGACTGACAACTGGGTGTACTACGAGTTTCAGGAGCGGGTGCGCCAGGGTCTTCTCTCGCCCATGCTGCTGCGCCCCCTGCATCCTCTACATGCCGACCTGGCGGCCAACCTGACCAACAAGTGCCTCACGCTGACCGTTATCCTGCCTGCGATGATGGCCATGATCCTGCTCTTCCAGCCGAGCGCTCACGTGACTCCCTGGACGGTCCTGGCCTTTCTGCTGGCGCTTCCGCTGGCCATGGCCCTGCGCTTCCTGCTTGAGTATGCGCTTGGCCTGGTCGCTTTCTGGACCACGCAGATGGACGCGGTTATTCAGATCTACTATATCGTCCTCTTCTTTCTCTCCGGCCAACTGGCTCCGCTGGACCTTTTTCCCGCGCCGGTTCAATGGCTGGCCGAGTTTCTTCCCTTCAAATGGATGATCGCTTTCCCGGTTCAGCTTGTGCTGGGCCAGTTGCCCGCTGACGCCATCCTGCCCGGCTTGGCTATGCAGTTCACCTGGCTCTGGCTGAGCCTTGGCATCCTGCTCCTGCTCTGGCGACGCGGACTGCGGCAGTATTCAGCAGTGGGCGCATAGGAGGCATACGCTATGAAATACCTTCGTCTGAGCTGGCGCTTGCTGCGGATAAACGTTTTGCGGGAAATGGCTTACCGGGCGCATTTCTTTGGACAGAGCTTGCAGGCGGTCTTTTCGCTGATCAGCGGTTTGCTGGGGCTGGCGGTGGTGGATATTCACGGGACGCTGAATGGCTGGAACGCGGGTGAGTTGCTGGCCCTGCTGGGCATCTATCAACTGGTGGGCGGCATCATCAGTATGGCGATTCAGCCGGGGATGCGCCAGTTTATGGGCGAGATTCGCCTGGGCACGCTGGATTTCACCCTGCTCAAGCCGGTGGATGCGCAATTTCTGGTCAGCACGCGGCGCCTGGAGGTGTGGAAAATCAGTGATGTGCTGCTTGGCAGCGGCGTGCTGATTATCGCGCTCATCAATCTGGGCGTAACGCTGGACTGGATACGTCTGCTGGCCTTTGTCCTGATGCTGGGCGCGGGCAGTCTATTGATCTATTGTTTCTGGCTGATGCTGGCTACCTGCGCCTTCTGGCTGGTGCGCGTGGATAATATCCTGGTGATTTTCCAGGATCTATATGTGGCCGGGCGCTGGCCGGTCACGATTTATCCCGGCTGGTTGCGCTGGCCGCTGACCTTTCTGGTACCAGTGACGGTCGCGACGACCATCCCCACCCAGGCTTTGCTCGGTCAGCTCCACTGGCAATCGCTGCTGCTGGTACTGCTGCTCACTCCCTGCGGCCTGCTCGTGGCACGCTGGTTCTGGCGTCACGGCCTGCGCCACTATTCAGGCGCTTCCGCCTAGCCCGGCGCGGTTTCTCGTCCTCTCAGGCCCGCGATCAGGTGACCAATCTGAACCTCACTTGAAACGTACATGCTTAGATTGGCCGCAGTAGTTAAACTAAGAAGGCAGGCGGCTATTTGTACAACAAGACGCAGCCATAACGAGGCGAACGGGTAGGACAGTGAAAGGCTTGCGATCCGCTGCTGGATAGCCCTGGTCCCGGCGCGGCTAACATGCAGGGTCCGCCGATGGCTTACCTGTTTCATGCCAAAAGGAGAGTAGAAATGGAGGGAAAGAGCATGATGCATCCGCAAAGCAAGACCGGGCTGCTGCTCGCGTTTTTGCTTTTCCTGGTGGCCTGCGGAGGACAACAAAGCGGCACCACACAGCCGGCTAACCCTGTGAGAGCTGTGCAGGTCACCATCACCAATCAACGCATCGAAGCATCGGTGACAACGTTCAATGTCAACACCTCGTATCAATTTACCGTGGTAAATAAGGCAGATACGCCAGCGGATTTTCTTATTCGCGAGCATCCTCTTGTACCCGAAGGCAGCGCAACAGCCCAGAAAGGTGTGCTGTATGAAATCCCATCGACACGCCTGCCGCCAGGGGGAACGCAGCATTTTACCTTTGCCTTTCCCGTGACGGCGCCTCAGAGCAATCTTGAGATGGCGTCTAATCTGCCCGGTCCAGGTGGACATGGCAAAGTCCCGCTCCCCATCCAGGCGGTTCTGGGTAAATAAGCCGGGTCATTTCTGAAGTTGCTACCGGCAAGTGGCGCGAGAAGCAACTTCAGAAATATATTATAAGGAAATAGAAATCATGCAACCGCTATCATCAACTGTGCGCGAGCACAATCTCCAGGCCTTCGCCAATGACCGCTTCGATGTGCTGGTCATCGGCGGGGGCGTGACCGGGGCCGGCGTGGCTCTGGATGCGGTGGCGCGCGGCTACAGGGTGGCCCTGGTCGAAAAAAGCGATTTTGCCAGCGGGACCAGCAGCAAATCGACCAAGCTGGTTCACGGCGGCATTCGCTATTTACCAAATTTTGACTTCGCGCTGGTTCACGAAGGATTGGTGGAGCGGGGAATCCTGCTGCAAAACGCGCCTTTCCTGGTTCACCCGCTGGCCTTTGTGCTGCCCATCTACCGGGGAGATCGCCACCCGGTCGGGATGCCGTTCACCACACCCGGCGGCATTGGTCTGGACGCGCTGCTGGACGCGGGCCTGTGGATGTATGACCTGATGGCCGGCAAACACAGCATCAGGCGTCATCGCCATCTGAGTCGCCAGGCCGTTCTGCGCTATGCCCCGGCCCTGGTGCGCGAAAAGCTGAAAGATGGCTTTATCTACTACGATGCCCAGACCAACGACGCTCGCCTGACTATGGCCCTGGTGCGCACAGCGGCTCAGTATGGCGCGGTCATGGCTAATTACGCCGAAGTGACGGCTTTTCTGCTGGAACATGGACGCGTGTGCGGGGCAAAGGTGCGCGATGTGCTGAACGATACCGAGATAGAGCTGCGCGCGCGCCATGTTGTCAACGCTACCGGCATTTTCTCCGAACGTGTTGAAGCGCTGCTCGGCGGGACGCCAGAGGTGCGGGTTGAGCCAAGCAAGGGCGTTCACCTGGTGCTGGCCCGCGAAGATATTAAACTGGCGGACGCAGCGGTTGTGCTGCCAGAAACGGAGGATAAGCGCATCCTTTTCCTGGTCCCCTGGGAGTCGCGGGTGATTTTTGGCACGACTGATACTGGTTCTGGCGATCTCGACCGTCCAGCCGCCGCGCCAGCCGATATCGCCTATCTGCTTACCCATTTGAATCGTTACTTCTCGCTCCAGATAACTGAGGAGCAACTGATCAGTACATACGTGGGCTATCGTCCGCTTTTCAAGCCGCGCGGACAGACCACGCGCTCGACGGCGCGTCTCTCGCGTACACATGCCGTACTGAACCACGCAGCGGGCCTGCTGACCATCGTGGGCGGCAAATTGACGACGTACCGGCGCATGGCTCAGGATACTGTCGATCTGCTGAGCCAGCGCGATGGTATGAAACCGCTGCATCCTACGCTGGCTCTGCCTTTGCGGGGGAGCGCCGGCTGGGCGACGG
>DASZXF010000227.1:0-4691 GCA_035546055.1 Ktedonobacteraceae bacterium | reverse complement strand
GGGACTTCTCTCTTTTCCCCCGGGTTCCGATAGTGGCTTTACGGCCTAGCCAATCAGTTGTTCCATTTGCGTCAGGTGATCCTCAAAGAGTTTGAGGGCCAGGCGAATTGGCTGAGGCGTGGTCATGTCCACACCGGCTTTCTTGAGCAGGTCAATACTGTACTCGGACGAGCCTGAGCGCAGGAAATTCAGGTAGCGCTCGACGGCAGGCTGGCCTTCGTGCATGATCTGCTGAACCAGGGCTGAAGCGGCTGAAATGCCGGTGGCGTACTGATAGACGTAGAAGTTGTAGTAGAAGTGCGGAATACGCGCCCACTCGATGTCGATCAGTTCGTCAATGATGGTCTCTCCACCATAATATTTGGCGTTGAGCTCATGATAGGCCGCGCTCAGCGAGTCGGCTGTGAGGGGCTGGCCCTCCTGAATCCGCTGATGAATCAACTGCTCAAATTCGGCGAACATGGTCTGACGGAAAAGCGTGCCGCGCAGACTTTCCAGCGAATGGTTGAGAATAGCCAGGCGCACCGCTTTGTCAGTGGTGGTCTTGAGCAGATGCTCGGTGAGCAAACCCTCGTTGAGAGTTGAGGCGACCTCGGCCACGAAGATGGTGTAATCTCCATACTGGAAAGGCTGGGTGTTGCGCGTGAAGAACGAGTGCATGGAGTGGCCCAGTTCGTGCGCCAGGGTGAACATGCTGTCGCGCTTATTCTGGAAGTTGAGCAGGATAAACGGCTGCGTGGCGTAGGCGCCGCCGCTATACGCGCCGCCGCGCTTGCCGGGCGTCTCGTAGACATCAATCCAGCGGTCGGTGAAGGCGCTTTTGAGAATATTGACATAGTTCTCACCCAGCGGGGCCAGGGCCGCGACGACGGTATCGCGGGCCTGCTCATAGGAAACCTCGTCAGCCGTTTCCTCGACGATGGGCACGTAGAGGTCGTACATGTGCAGTTCGTCGAGTTGCAGGCGGCGCTTGCGCAGCTTGAGATAGCGGTCGAGCAGGGGAAT
Organism: Ktedonobacteraceae bacterium; assembly: GCA_035546055.1. Classification (GTDB taxonomy): domain Bacteria; phylum Chloroflexota; class Ktedonobacteria; order Ktedonobacterales; family Ktedonobacteraceae; genus Paraktedonobacter. The sequence goes on along the minus strand of DASZXF010000227.1, from coordinate 3,686 downwards.
ATGCTCGGTGACGGTGGCGATGAGATTGTCATAGACGCTCACCGGGATGTTATTGCGGAACAACGCGCGCTCGCGGGTGGAGGCGAAGTTGCGCTGGCGCGTATGGAACAACGCTCCTTTAACTTGCGAGGCCAGGGTGGAGGCGATGGTGTTGCGCTGCTTCAAAAAGGTGCTGTGCAGACCCTCGAAGGCCTCTTTGCGCACACGCCGGTCGGTGCTGCGGATATAGACCAGGTAGTTGCCCTTGGTCAGTTCGACCTCCTGGCCGTTTTCGTCGGTAATCTTCGGCAGTTGCAGATCGGCGTTATCGATCATGGAGAAGATCGCATCGGGCGCCTCAGTGATCTCTCCAGCGGCAGCCAGAATGGCCTCGACTTCCGCCGAGCGCACGTGTGGACGGTTGCGGCTCAGATCATGGAGCTGGTGATCGTAGAGACGCAGTTCTGGATATTCCCGCACAAACCGGTCCTGCTGCTCCTGGGAGAGAGCCAGGATTTCCGGCTCAATAAAAGCGATGGCCGTGGTGGCCTGCACATACAGTTGCATGGCCTGGTCATACATGCCCTGATAGGTGCTGTTTGTCGTGTCTTCGTCTTTGCGCATGGAGGTATAGACAAAAAGCTTTTCGAGCTTTTCAAATACCGCATCGCGCGCCTGCAAAACCTCGAAAAGGGCTTTGCCGCCTTCCGCGAGCTTGCCTTTCAGGGCCGCCAGTTCGGGCACCTGTTTGGAAAGAGCATCGTAGGCGCTTCTCCACTCATCGTTGGTGGCAAAAATACTTTCCAGATTCCAGGTATATTCTTTGGCAATCTCATTCCGTTTGGTTTGTGTCTGCAATGCAAAATCTCCTCTAACAAAATCTCAGCCTCTGTCTGGTTGCCCGGTACGAACCCTGTAGAAACTGGCACTATGGCGCAAAACAGGGACCAGCCCGCATGACGATACTTTCTATGGCTGTGTCCTGGTGCATATTGTATCACATTGCCGCTCTGTGAAAAGCGGCGTCCATCTCTGGCTCAGGGTTGCGCCAAAGTCGTTTTCCCGCTCTTGAACACGGCTCGGCTTTGACGAAACCCTGATTTCCCAGCGCTTTCACCAGAAGCACTTGCAGAAAGTCCTGGCGGCTCTCTGCAAGTGCTTCTGGTAAAAGCCTCATGTCCTTTTCCTGGGAGAGAACGCGCGTTGAGCGGATTTTCAGGGATTGAGAAAACTCACAATAAAACGCGAAACTTTTTACATGAGAAACCGTATTTCTATTAATGAAAGCTAAACATACCGAGATGTAATAATATAGGAGGATGCATGTAGATATGCCACGCCCCTCGAAACGAGTAGCTCCTGATACCCTGGGTGGAAGACTGCGTACCGCACGCCAAAATTTGCACCTCTCACTGGCAGATGTTGCAGGTCATAAATACAGCACCAGCTTAATTTCGCAAATCGAGCGCAATCGCGTTGATCCTTCAACCGAGAGTTTACAATACCTGGCCGAGCGCTTGCAATTGCCATACGATGATTTACAGGTGCTGGCTCGCCAGCATCGCGAGTCGGAGACTGAGGCCAATCTCTATCGCGAATACGAGGCCAAATACGCTGAAATTAATCTCCTGCTGGCCCGCCGCCAGCCAGCCCTGGCGCTGACGCACTTTAACGATAAGGCCTTTAAACTCGATCAATTGCCTCTCTTTCTGCGCTGGCGCACGCTGGCTTTACGCGGACAGGCTTACTTTGAACAGCGCGAATTTTCCAAGGCTCAGCGCGATTTTCAGTCTGCCCTGACCATTATGCCCGCCCCCACGTCGATGCCCCCGGAGGAGCATCAGCTAGAAATCATCAAACTGCATCTGCACATGGCAGAGGCGACTCGCGAGTTGAATCAATTCGAGCAAGCGCTGGAGTACTATCGGGATGCGCTGAATACGATGGACTCCTCGACGGCGCTGCGCTACATTGCCGAGGCCCATTGGGGGATTGCCCTGGTCTACTACAATCAGGGCCGCAATGCGTTGCTGCAGGATGGAGAGAAAAGCGACGGCCAGGGCTTGTTGCAGGAGGCCTGGCAGCACGCCGAAGACGCGCGCACGCTGTACAATTCTATCGCGGATCACCTGAACGCCGATCTTCTGCAATGCCAGATGGCTCAGATTGAACAGGCTCAGGGCAAAGCCAGCCAGGGCAAACAACGCCTGCTGGCGGTTCTGAAGACCTGGCAACAGACCGCCCAGGCTGAGGCAAACGAGCGTCCCACACGCAGAGCCGAACGCGCCAATGTCATCTCCGCCGCCGCCTGTTATCTGGCGGGAATCGAGTGCCAGGAACGCCATTTTCAGAGCGCGCTTGACTATATCTCTATCGCCATTAGCGCAGGTCTGGAGAGCTATAAAGTTCGCCAGGCCGAGGCCTTTATGATGAAAGGACAGATTCTTGAGGTCCAGAACGGTCTGGATGACTCTGAACTTCCCGATCCCGCCATTGAGGCCAGTTATCGCAAGGCCATTGACGCGCTCAAGGAGACGGAGCGCAAGGGCATTCTCTCACAGGCCCACTACGAACTGGGGCGCTACCTGCTCAGCATCGGCAAAAGGGAACAGGGCAACCAGCAGATCGAGATCGCGCGCGGACTGGCCGGTATCCCCAGCAATTTTCACGCTCTCCAGCAATCCGCTGATGAACGACCACAGGATAATGTATCATAGACGTTGGAAGAAGATGTAGCCTGAACAGTCAAGCAGGCCGCGATTACCCAACAAAGGAAACCCGAGCATGAACTCTTTAACTGGACAATACGAATGCGCTCACCGCTCAGCCCTGGGGCTGGACTACTTTACCGCGCGCCTGGATCGCCTGACCCTGTATGCCAGCGGGCGCTTTGCCTTGATTACGCAGGAGAAAAGCCGCCTGATGCACGCGGCCAAAAATCTGGCGTCCGGCCAGCAGGCCGGCATGGAGGCGCCGGAGACGAAGGCTGAGGGCAGCTATAGCGCTCAGGGAGATCAACTCTTCCTGAGCTTCGATAGCGGCGAACAGCAGCGCGCGACTATCCAGGAGGCGGGGCTTTTGTTCGGCAACGATTTCTATGAGAAGGTTTCTGACTCAACCTTTATGCCCCCGCCTCAGCGCATGAAAAGCAATATGGAGGATATTGCTAAAGGGCTGAAAATCGCCGGGGCTATCGGTGGAACGGTCTTCAAGGCCGCCAAAACTATCCAGGGAACCATTCAATCCATGCAGCCCGACCAGTCAGCGGCGGAAAACGCGCCTGGAGCTACGTCGACGCCTTCCGCGTCGTCGCACTGGCAGGCACAGCCAAACACGCCTCAGCCCGCGCCAACGCCTGCGCAACCACAGACCTATCCAGCGGCGCCAGCAGGCGGCGAGGCGTACTTTTGCGATCAATGTGGCTCGCCGGTGCGTCCCGGCAAAAAATTCTGCAATAAGTGCGGCGCGCGGCTGATTTAGCGCTGGTCTTTCATGAGGAATTCATAGGCGGCGGTCAGGCGTTGCATCTGACGCGGATCGCCGCCGAGATCAGGATGATGTTTTTTGGCCAGCCGACGATAGCGCTGTTTGATCTGCGCCGGGGTGGCATTGGCCGGCAAACCCAGCACAGCCAGCGCTTGCTGACGCTGGAGCGCGGGCCGCACAGGATTGGCGGTGCCGCGCCAGAGCAGACGCGCCCCCAGGCG
>DASZXF010000226.1:0-7922 GCA_035546055.1 Ktedonobacteraceae bacterium | reverse complement strand
TGAGCGGGGCCGACCTCAGCCGGGCCAGCTTGCATGGAGCCGATCTGAGCAATACCAACCTGAGCGGGACCAATCTGAGCTATGTTGATCTGCGGCAGACCTGTTTGCGGGCAGCCGATTTCAGCCAGGCCATACTCTTCCACGCGAATCTGAGCGGCACCAGTCTGCACAGTACGCTCCTCTTCCAGACCAATCTCAGCGGCGCCAATCTGTCCCGCCTGGATCTAAGCGCCTTTCATCTGCGCGGCTTCCAACTGCGTCGGGCGAATCTGCGCGAGAGCGATCTGAGCCATGCTGACCTGAGCGAGGCGGATCTCTACGAGGCGGATCTGTCCCAGGCCAATCTCAGCGGCGCCAATCTCAGCCGGGCCAGTCTGCGGCGAGCGAATCTGAGCAACGCGACGATACGTCAGGCCAATCTGCGCCAGACGCAACTCGCTCAAGCCAATCTCAGCCGGACCGACCTCTCCCACAGTGACCTGACAGAAACGCAGATGCAGGACATCGACCTGAGCACCACTATCCTGGCCTTTACCAATCTGCAAGGTCTGGATCTGAGAGAAATGCCCCTGCGCGGCGCCGACCTCTCCCACGCCAATCTCAAAGGCGCCAACCTGCGCGGGATGGATCTCTCGGGCACCCACCTGGAATATGCCCTGCTCTTTGGGGCCGACCTCGCCCAGGCCAGCTTACCCCAGGCCAAACTCAGTCAGGCCAATCTGGAACAGGCTGACCTGACCAATGCCAATCTGTCCGCCGCCATATTATCTGGAGCGCATCTCATCAGAGCAAAGCTCCTCCAGACCAATTGCCAGCGTGCCAATCTGACCTGGGCCGATCTCAGTGAAGCCTGTGCGCGGGGTGCCGATCTTCGCGAGGCTTACTGCCTCTCCATCGAGGTCAGCCGGACCGATCTGAGCGATGCCCTGCTCGATAGGGCCAACCTGAGCCGTGCGCATGGCGTTGAAACCATTCTCCGGCGAGCCTCTCTTGAAAACATCCTGCTCAAAGACGCCACGCTGGAACGGGTTGATCTGCGCGGTATCCCCTGGCTGCTCATCATGGAACTGACCCTCCAGCCAGGAGTGCGCCTGGAAACGCCTCTCTATGACTAGCTGACCAGTCCGCCAGCGTCAGCGCCGGCGCGAACGCGCGAAAAACAGCCTCGCCGGTCGAGGAACAGGGCCAGCAGGATCGGCGGCAGATCTGGAGATCGCGCGGATCAAACGCGTTCCCAGGCGGATACCCGGCGCTTCGATAGCGCTGTAGAAGAGATAGCAAAAAGGCAGGAGCACCACGCCGACAAAGGCCCAGAGCGCCAGATCCCTGATCAGCGTCATGTCAGGCAGAAGCGGCCCGATTTTACCGTAGAAAAAGAGGATGAGATTCAAATGCCACATATAGAGTCCATAGGAAAGCAGGCCAATCCAGCGCAGGAAACCGAGTTCAAAGAACCAGCGCAGGAACGGAGAGCCGAAAAGCAGGGCCGCGATACACAGCGCGTAGCCCACGCCCGCCATTGGTTCGCCCAGCCAGGCGTAGAATGATCTGAGTGGATGCAGGAAAGCGAGAGCCGTAAAGCCCGGGGTGCCATTTCTGTCAGTTTCCGCCGAAGCCTGCCAGAGCGCGAGCAGCACAAGGACAATCCAGCCGCCGGCCCAGATCAGGTCGCTCCAGCGCCGCAGGCGGGCCATCAAGGCAACGCCCGCCGTGGGATGCTGCGCGTAGACATAGCAGGCGCTGACAATCATGCCAAAGGCGAAGATTTCGAGATACTTCCCCTGCATACCGAAGGTGAAAAAGAGTAGAATATTAAGCAACACATGCGGCAGCGGCACAGGCAGATCGGGGTGACGCTGGTAGACCAGGCCAGCGCCGCGCGTGAGCAAACCCCAGCCAATCAGGAGCAGGCAGCAGAGCAGCACAGCCTGCAGACGCCTGGTTGGCGCGGAGGCAAAGCGCCTGACAAACCAGGCAAAGCCCAGCGCGATCAAGGGCAGCAGCAGATAGTATTGCCACTCAATCGCCAGCGTCCAGAAGGGGCCGTCAATTTTTTGCCAGGTCTGCGCCGATGAGTCCATAAAAAAGGTCAGAAACAGGCCGAGCTGTGGCCAGCGCGCCGGCTGGAGATAGCCCGGAGCAAAAAAGAGAATCATAGCCAACAAGGTCAGATAATAGCCCGGCCAGATACGAAAAATGCGCCTGAGATAAAAGGTCCGCGCCGCCGGCCACGGTTCCTGAAAAAGCAACGCCCTGGCATAGGGCAGGAAAAGCAAAAAGCCGGAGAGGACAAAGAAAAGCACCACGCCTGTTCTGCCCATAAACGCCAGCGCGGTAGCCAGGGGATTCTGATTGACATCCCAGGGCACACCCGCGATTTCGCTGATATGCACACTCACCACCAGCAGAGCCGCGATGGCCCGCACCCCATCAAGCACAGCGATGGTCTTCTTTGTATTTTTCTCCGGGATAGCTTTCTTCGTGCCTCCTGGCGCTTCCAGAGCCTTCACCGAGAGCGCCTGTTGTGTCTGCTCCAACGATCCCTCTTTCCTGTCATTGAGAAAAAGACGTTTCTAACTATCACGACCCAGCCGCCGCCAGGGCAACGTCTCTGGTACTTTTGCACGGGGAACCGCAGATAATACGCTCCTACCCTCCTTCCGCGAACCCCGGCGAGTCCGCTATGTAGTGCGGGGAATAGCTGGTGGATGCGCGAGCAATTGGCGGAAGCGTATTAGTGGCTTTCTCGATAGGGGACGAGCATCTGCTGGAGTTCTTCGCGCAGTTTGGCGCGCCAGGCCGCTGGCTCCAGCAGTTCGGCTCCTGGTCCCAGCCAGCGCAGCAGTTCCAGGACAATGGCGGAGTCCTGCTCGCCGAAGGTCATCAGGACGTGAGCGGGCGGATCGGGGACAAAGTGGGCATGGCGATAATACCAGTCCTGCTGGAGACGCTGCGCCTGGGCGGGTAAGAGACGAATGGTGACTGGTGCCCGTTGCCTCCAGTGTTCCATGGCGGACTGGAGCCAGCTCCGTCCCAGGAGGTCGCGCACATCGAAGCTCTGCTCAAGCGGGTGTGGTGACGGACGCGCCGTGATCTGGAGCACGCGATCAGCTCGCCAGAGGCCGGGCGCCCGTTCTGCTTGTTCCGCCCATTTGCCGGCCAGGTACCAGCGATCCCGGTCCCACAGGAGGCCCAGCGGCTGGGCCAGGATCGCCCGCGCGTGCTCGCGATAGGGCGAGGCGTAGTGCATCATAACCAGGTGCCCATCGAGCAACGCCTGAAAAAAGATACTGATCGTCCGGCTCTGCTGCGCATCGATCTCTTCAGGTGCGCGCGCTGCGGAGTTCTCCGCTTCAGGCTGTTCCAGCTCAGGATGCAGAAGATCAGGAGGCGTTTTCTCAAAGCCGACCAGTTGTTCCGCCCTGGTCAGGAGCGAGCGCAAATGCTCAGGCAGAGCCGCCAGGAGCTTCTTTTCCGCGATTTCCCGCGCTTCGGGGAAAGGAACGGCGCGTAAACTGCTCTGCCGGGTCAGACCGAGCAACAGAGCAATGGCCTCCTGCTGAGTAAACATGAGGGGTGGCAAAAAATAGCCAGGCAGCACCTTCACGCCGCCCTGGCGCCCGCGTTCCGCATACAGGGGCACCCCCAGCGCGGAAAGGCGCTCCAGGTCGCGGTAAATAGTGCGCGTGGAAACGCCAAAGCGGCGGGCCAGTTCGGCGGCTGATACCGATGATTTGCCGCGCAAGAACAGGAGAATCCCCAGGATGCGGTCAAACGCTTGCATCCGTCCGCTGCTCTCCTTTCCCATGACATGACAGAACCCTGACAAACAGAGGCAGACACATATCGCTGCTCAGCTATCCTACAGGCTTCTGGTGAGCCGTGTCAACTGTCTGGCAAAAAGAGCGTAAATATGACAAACAGTTGACAGCATTTCCGCCGTATGCTTTGAGCGTTGGGAAAAACTCCGCTGAGACGACCCATGCCGTCCCCGCTCATTTCCCTGTTCTCTGTAGCCAAGAAAGTGAGAAAATGCCATGTCCGAGTCATCCTCTCTGGCCGAGGCGCTTGACCTCTTATTTACAAGCGCAACCCCCGGCTGGTTCTCCCCTTTTGTCGCGGCGACCGATGGTCTGAGCGCCGAGCAGGCCGCCACCGTTCCAGCGCCCCGCTTCAACAGCGTCTGGGCGGTAGTTAATCACGTGTGTTACTGGCAGCAGGCGGCATTGCTGCAATTACAGCAGTTGCCCGTTGACAGCGCTGCCCTGGGATCGGCGGACGGCAGCGGCTGGCCGCCGGCTGGCGATGCGCGCGATGAAGCCGCCTGGCGCCAGGCTCGTGCCCGCGCGCTGGCCGCCAACGCCGCCCTGGTAAGCTATGTCCAGAACCTGACAGAGGCCGAACTGGATCAGCCGGTGGCCGATGGTGAGGCGTGGCACACCCGCCGCCACCTCATCTTCAGTATGCTGGCCCACAATAGCTACCACACCTGCGAGATCACCAGCATCCGGCATTTGCAGGGCTGGTGGTTTGACGCCCTGTAAAGAGCGCGTAATATGGTCTACGCGGCAGCGGGCGGTGAACTGCGCCGACCCGCTGCCGCTCATCACAGGAGGGGATGTTGCGCAGGGGGGACCAGCCCATCCATGCCCGGCATACGCAAATCCATCAGCACCACATCAGGCTCGACTTTGCCAATCAGATCGAGCGCGCTGGCGCCATCGCCTGCATCTCCCACCAGGAGAAAGCCTTCGTCCGCCTCTTCGAGCATAAAACGCAGCCCTTCGCGGACCACCAGATGATCGTCAACCACGACCAGGCGAATAGTCGTCGGCGTCGGCGGCTCCTCTGTCACCATGTATCTCCTCTCTGTGCAAGCGGGAGGTCAAGTCGGAGCAGCGTCCCTTTGCCCACCGCGCTTTCAATGTCGAGCTGACCGCCACACAGGCGCGCGCGCTCGCGCATACCCAGCAGCCCGTAGTGTCCCGTTTGCGGCAAAATCTCCGCGCTCGCGAAGCCAATGCCGTCATCACGGATCTCAATCATCAACCGGGCTTTGGAGAGACGCGCGCAGATCCAGACCTGGCTGGCCTGGGCGTGACGCGCGATATTCGTCAGTCCCTCGGTAATCGCCCGCAGCACATGCTCACACAGCTCGCCAGGCACCTCCGCCAGCGCCGCGACATCGGTTGTACAGGGAATCGAGGTCATTTCACTAAAGCGCGCAATATCCCGCTGCACAATCAGCAGCAGATCGCCGGGTCCAAAGGTCTGCGCCCGCAGATCATCAATAGCGCCGCGCGCCTCCGCCAGCGTCACACGCGCCCGCGACATGGCCTGCTGCACCAGTTCCCGCGCCCGCTCCACGCGCTGTTTTTCCAGGTGGAGGTCGATCCGCTCCAGCTGCAAGGTCAGGCCGACCAGATCCTGAGCCAGACCATCACCTACAGCGCATTTTTGCCCTCAAGGGAGTCGACTCCTTCACCGCCTATGCGCGGAGCTATGAGCAGGTTGAAACGGTGGCGAGTCGGCTGCGCGTAGTGCTGGGCAAAGCGTATACCGTAGTGAGCGAAGCGTCCAACTACACCGACACCATGAACACACTCAAAGCTGTGCAGAATAGCATTACGCTGGCCCTGCTGATCGCCATCTTCACCGCGACCCTGATAACCATCTTTTAAAAGCGGTCTGATCAAGGCGGTCGATGAAATCTCGTTTACCTTTACCGAGCAGCAATTTATCACCATTGTTGGCCCCAGTGGTTCAGGCAAATCGACCCTGCTCTACCTCTTGAGCGGACTGGATCGACCGACTGGCGGCACCTTGCAGGTCGATGGCGTTGAGATGAACGAGCTGGCGGGTCGGCGGGAACATCAATTCAGGGCCAGCCGCCTGGGCTTTGTCTTTCAGGCGTATCATCTCCTGCCCAACCTGACGGCCCTGGAAAATGTCATGCTGCCCATGCGTCTGCTCGGTGGACAATCCCTGGCGCAGATGCGTGAGCGGGCAAGCGAACTGCTGGTAGCCGTCGGCATCAGCCAGGATTGGCAGGGGCACAAACCAGGCAAGCTATCGGGCGGCCAGCAGCAGCGCGTAGCCATCGCCCGCGCGCTGGCCAACGATCCCAAAGTCATCCTGGCCGATGAGCCAACCGGCAACCTGGATTCAGTCAACAGCAAGCGTATGATTGAACTCCTGAAAAGCCTGGCTGAGCAGGGGAAAACCGTAGTGGTGGTCACCCACGACCGGGCCATCGCCCGCGAGGCCGATGTCTGCCTGGAGATGTCCGATGGCAGGCTCAAAGGCACCGGCAAGAGCCTCGCGCCAGCCCGCGTCCTCGCGCCAGCCCGCAAGCGCAAAGGGAAGAAATAGGCCACCACAGAGACGCAGCCGGCCCGGTGCGTTCTTAACTGGAAGTAATCGTGACCACATTGGCGTAGCTGGTGATTTCGAGATCGTAGCCAGGAGTCGTCGGATCAAAGCCGGGACTCTGGAGTTGCGCGATATTGCCGGCTACGCTGAGGGTCTGACCGTCGAAGGTAAGCATGGAGGTCCAACCCTTGAAATTAAGGCGGACGCCAACGCCAGCCGGACGGCGCACCGTAATCTCGGACGCGCCTCCAGCCAGGCGGAGCGGCACCAGGCCAGCGGGCGCGGGCAGGTCCAGGCGCAGCGTGTTAAATGCTCCTTTGACTTCCAGGCTGGCAAGCTTGAGCCGGCCCAGTTCGGCCACCGCCTCTGCGGACCCGCCCTGGATCGAGATGCGCCAGGGGATAGTGGCGTTGAGGGCGAGCGCGGCGCGGCCCTGCTTCTCGCCCAGGCCCAGCAGGCGCCGGGGATAGCGGATAGTCACGGCGCCATCTTTCTCTTTCACCGTCGGGATTGGTCCCTCGCAGCGGGCCTGGTACAGCTCGTCGATCTCTTCGCCCGCGCGCACGTCCAGCCGGGAGATACCGCAGGAGACGACAAGCCGACCACTCTCCTGGCCGGCCAGCGGCGCAGAGAAGATCTCTCCTTCACCCGCTGGTGTCTCCTGCTGCAAGCGAAGCAGTTCTTCTCTGGAGCGCGTGTTGCTATATGTGAGAAACTCCAGGAGAAAGGTGAGTTGCTCATCGCTATAGCGAGCCGCCACCTCACGCCAGGTCTGTTCAAAAGCATCCAGCATCGTCCGCACCCTGGCCGTTTCGTCCCCGTCCCCGGCGAGACGGACAAGCACCTTGCGGCCATCGGCGGGATCGCGCTCCCGGCGCACCAGCCCGACCTTCTCCAGGCGGTCAAGTATGCGGGTAATCGCCCCGGTTGTCAGTCCGGTAAGCTCGGCCAGTTGTCCGGCAGTCGCCAGACCAGGCAAGTCAAGCAGATCAAGCACCTGCATATCCGTCACCGCGAGTCCGCTGCGTGTAGCCGCCACGCGAAAGAAAGAGGCGTTAATGCCGGTAAATTGCCGCATCTCCCGCGCAAACTCCTCGCGGACATTCGTCTGTCCACCCTGCGCAAACCTTGACAAGACTCATCCCTCCATCTTATACTCTATTTATCTTACGTCGTCAAATAAATATTTCTATTCTATCTGACATGGTAAGATTATTTTTCAGATATTCGCTGATGCTAGCAGCGAAGACAGTATAGCATGGCCTGAGCCATGTGTCACGACGAGACGAGGAGAGAACAAGATGTATGTAATGGCTATTTCCACCGTTGCTGACCATGACAAATTCTGGGGAGCGTTGAAGAAGGCGCACAGCCAGTTGCCCAGGGGAGCCAGGTGGACGCTGGCGGTGGGCAGCACCGATGGGAGCAGGGCGGTGAATATCATCATGCATGACTCGCTTGAGAGCGTCAGGAGTTTCTTTGAGGAGTATGCCAGCCCCTTTGGCACGACGGAATACTGCGAGGCCGACGCCGCCAACGCGGTGGGCCTC
>DASZXF010000225.1:0-5632 GCA_035546055.1 Ktedonobacteraceae bacterium | reverse complement strand
CCCCCCAAACCTCATCCAAAAAGAGTGGGGCGGGGCGCAACCAGCGCTTGAGGCCGCCTCAGAAACGTTGGGGAGGACTCATGTTGTAAATAACTTGCATCTGGTATTTTCTGTAGTCTCTTTGGCAAAGAAAGCATTTTTGGGGAGAGGCTGCATCTCCATTATGGATAATGTAAGTTTCGTGAAAAGGAAAGATCCCATATCATGTTTCAAGCATTAAAACGCTTTCATCCGGCTTCCAGACGACCGAGGCGTTTTCGTTTTATCTGCGCGGTTCATCTTTTCCTGCTGCGTGATGGGCAGGTGCTTTTGCTGCGGCGCTTTAATACCGGCTACGAGGATGGCAATTACAGTGTGATAGCCGGGCATATGGACGGCGGCGAAGAGGTCAGAGAGGCGATGATTCGTGAGGCGCGTGAGGAGGCGGGAATAGAGATTGTCCTGGAAGATCTTGAAGTCGTGGGCGTGATGCATCGCAAGACCAGCCCGGAGCGCGTCGACTTTTTCCTGAGCACCGAACGCTGGCATGGCGAACCGCGTAACTGTGAGCCGGAACGCTGCGATGAGCTGGCCTGGTATTCCCTGGCTCACCTGCCGGCGAACATGGTTCCTTACGTGCGCCGGGCGCTGGAAAATTATCGGGCCGGGCGCTGGTTTGATAGCTTTGGCTGGCGGTAAAGCAAAAGCAGAGGCAAACGAACCTGTTTGCCTCTGCTTTTTTGTCTGCTGATTTAGAGGTTGAGCATAGGGATCTTCGAGACGGTCCAGCGATCATTGGGGCTGGCCACCTGGAATTGTACCATCGAAATGGCGTCGGTGGGACAGCGCACGATGCAGAGGCCGCAGCGAATGCACTTTTCCTCGTCGATAATCATATCAGCTCCGCCCGTCCACTTCTCAGCGCCCCGGTGCATGGGATCGCCTTTGACCACGCGCGAGAGACCTTCCATGCTGATGCAGTCGTAGGGGCAGATGTCGACGCAGCCGGAGCAGAGAATACAGATCGAAGGATCGATCATGATGTTCAACTGACACTGCAAGCAGCGGCGCGCCTGCTCCACAGCCTGTTCGGCGGTGTAGCCGGTCTCTGTTTCACGCGTGTTGCTGTAGCGATCTTTCAGCGGCAAACCCGGCATCATTTCGTGCGCAATCGACTCGTAGTCGTCGACCATACCGCGCCGGTAGTCGGGCAGCTCGATCTCTTCGGCAGGATCGGCGGGCTTGTCCTGGCCGCCCAGGTAGCGGTTAATCGCGGCGGCGGCATCGCGGCCATCGCCGATAGCCGAGATCAGGTTACGCGAACCCTCGGTGTAGTCACCGCCGGCGAAGAGGCCGGGATGGCTGGTCATCCATGTCTCGCGATCAATCAGCGGGACGCCATTGCGTTTATTGACCTGAACATTCAGGCTCTCCAGGTGCAACCAGGAGGAATCGCTGTACTGACCGAAGGCCGGGATCACCATGTCAGCCGGAATGACATACTCGCTGCCCTTGATAGGAATCGGGCGGCGGCGGCCACTGGCATCGGGATCGCCCAGCTTGTTGCGGATCACGCGCAGGCCGCTGACATGAATGCCATCCTCGCTCAGCGCCTCAACGGCGGAGGTCAGATAGAGGAACTCGACGTGCTCGAATTCGGCCTCGTCCACTTCGTATTCGTCGGAGCCCATCTCTTCTTTTGAACGGCGGTAGATGACATAGACCTTTTCCGCGCCAAAGCGGATCGCGGTTCGGCAGCAGTCCATCGCAGTAAAACCACCACCCAGGACAACCACGTGCTTGCCCACAAAAGTAGGCTCGCCAAAGTTGGTTCTGGACAACATGGCAATACCATGGTCCACGCCCTTGAGGTCAGCGCCAGGGATAATCTTATTATCGGGACCGGTCAGATCGTTGGAGATATAACAACCGGCGGCCAGGTACACGGCGTCGTACTGCTGGAGCAGATCAGTGACTTCGATATCTCGTCCGACGCGCGTATTATAGTGCGCCTCAACGCCCAGGTCAGCCATGTATGAGGTCGTCTCTTCGTAAGTCACATGGCGGGGCAGACGCCAGACCGGGATGCCGTTGACCATCACGCCACCAGCCACCGGCTCGGACTCGTACATCGCCACCGGATAGCCCATCTCGCGCAGATCGCGGGCGCAGGCCAGGCCAGAGGAACCGGCACCGACAATCGCGATCTTCTTTTCTTTGGTCACAGGCGGGGCCGCGACCTTGTGGCGAAACTCGCGGTGATCCGCCGCCGCGCGCTTCAGCCAGCAAATGGCAATCGGCTTGCCATCGATCTTATTGCGCCGGCAGACCGGTTCGCATGGACGCGCGCAGGTGCGCCCCAGCACACCAGGGACCACATTCGCTTTGCGGTTCAACAAATATGCTTCATCGAAACGAGCCTGGGAGATAAGACCGATATAAGTAGAAACGTCAGTATGGGCCGGACAGCCAACCTGACAGGGAATATTCGTCTGATACCAGTCAGGCGTTGCGGTGATTGATTGGTATCGCGGAGCCAACTCTCTATCTGGATCTATCATTAACTTTCCTCCAAAGGAGCATGAGGCCGTGCAGGGTGTACGCTCTCTGGCATTACTTTTTTAAGATTATAGCACACCTCGGTAAGGTGGAACAAGCTTGCTGATGCCGCTTCGGCACTTTCTACCAATCATGGAGAAAGGGAAAGACGCGCCCTGTACCCATTAAACGGCACAAGACGCGTCCCCCTCTTCTACAGGCAAAAACTACAGCGGCGACCAGTAGTCGGCGGCATCATCGGCATTCTGCTCTACCACCAGCGCTGATGATCTGGTAACAATATCGTTCTCGTGGTTTAAATGCACCTCTTCTAAAGGCTGAGGAGATGCAGAACGCGGAGTGAAATTGTTATTGACGGGAGGCAAGGGGGTAGCCATGCGCCCGCTGGGATTAGAAGCCGGGAGCGACGGGGGCGCCGGTGTATTCCCCGCAGGCGCGATGCTGGGAGGTGCCGGAGGATTGGGGGTGCCGACTGCACTCGGGCCAGGCCGCAGCGTTCCCCTGGCGATCAGCTCGTAGTATTCCGTCAGCCGCATGGCGATCAGCTTTTCTGGCTGATCGATCATGTGGTAATTCAACGCATCTTGCCAGAGCGCGCTGAGAGCGAACGAGCCTTTGAGTAGCTTGATGGTGAACTGAAGGTATTGATCTCGATCTTGTGCCATGGCTTCCTCCCTTTGCTTCTCAGCTGGCTCACTTACGCCTTCATCCCGAAGGCCTGATTCTGATTCTGGGCCTGAGCCTGTGCTTTGCGCATCAGCAGACGCCCGGCCAGATTGCTGTAGCCCAGCGCATTGGCGTGGATCGGATCATCAGGCCTGGTCAGATGTGGAATGCGCTTTTTCAGATAGTCATAGAAGTAGTACACGCCTCCGCCAATGCAGAGGACCGGGTTAAAGCTGGCGGCTACGGCGTCACGGTCGCTCTGTCTCCAGGCCGAGGCCACAAAAGAGACGATTTCGCTGCCGACCTGCATGACCGCTTCTCCGGCCAGTTGCGCCATGTCGTATTCCTCGATGGCTTTGCCGTAAACGGTCAGGCTGGGGTAAGGCCGTTTGCCGCTTGAGGCGTAAGCATACATGACTTCGCGTGCCTCCAGCAGGGAGACCGAGCGATGGAAACGGGCCTCGAACGTATCCATGAACATCTGTGTGGCGGCTTCCACGCCGACCGGTTTGCCCTTGCAGTACTCCGTCACCGGCACCTGGCCACGCGCGACATACAGATCGGTGGTACGTCCGCCGATGTCGATGGCCGCGCTCTCGGTCAGCTTGCCCGCGCCTTTATCGCCATAGGCAATCAGCGCGCCCGCGCCCTCCATGACCACCGTTGCCACCTCGACGGTGATGCGCCGCCAGGTTTTACCGTTGTCAAGCGTAAAGACGTGAACGCCATCCAGACTCTCTTTAATGGCTTTGCGCAACTCAATGTTTTTGATATATGTCTCGGCAGGCAGACCTGTCACCACGTACAGACCGAATTCTTGCTCCGGGATGAGCAGCGCGGCGATGGTGAGCAGGCCACGCAGGCTATATTTGCTGGCGTAACGCTGGATATCTCCGCGCCCGTGATAAATATCAGTGGATTGCTGTAGCGCCAGTTCACCAACCGCGTAAGCCATGGCTTCGCCGTTGAAACGGATGACGTGCGTGTTGATGTCTTCGACGCTAATGCCAAGATTATGCAATGCATTGGTGTCTACCTTGGCGAAGGCCGTGGGAATGCTGCGCGCAAAGACGCTCCCGTTGATCACGGTGACTCCGCCCATATCCGCATTGCCAAAATCATGGCCGTATGGATACCATTTCATTCTTCGATTTTCTCCTTACCTGTGAGTCGGTGGTCTCTGATGCGAAACCGGCCTCCAGTATGATCTCTGTTCATGGTTTCTAACGAAACAGAAACGCGCTCGTATCTCCTATGGCCCAATAGCACAATTATGCTATTTTTCAACCTCTTCTAGATGTTCCTATTACAAAAACACTCGATCTCTTCAGCTTTCTTCTGTAGAATTTCCCAGAGCATGAGCGGTCTGACCGGAGCGGCATGTCGATCCGCTTGAGGATGCTGAAACTACCAGCGAAACCGCGCAATCTGACTGAAATTGCTGCCCTCTTCCGTTGATAGTATATCAAAATGTAGAGGTTTCTTCATCTCTGGCCGGCTTTCCATCAGAGCTTCTCAGAGATCGCTTGAAGCACGCCTGCCTGCACACAGTTACCAGTCATCCCCACCTTTCCCAGCACCGCCAGGCGCGTTTCCCC
Source organism: Ktedonobacteraceae bacterium (assembly GCA_035546055.1). Lineage (GTDB taxonomy): Bacteria > Chloroflexota > Ktedonobacteria > Ktedonobacterales > Ktedonobacteraceae > Paraktedonobacter. Next base: position 830 of record DASZXF010000225.1, on the reverse strand, counting down.
TTCCCACTCAAGGGAAAGGATGAGGTTTGGCGAGCGCGCCACACTCGCCAAACCTCATCCTTTCCCTTGAGTGGGGCGCAACCAGCGCTTGAGGCCGCCTCAGAAAAGTTGGGGCGGACTCATGGGGGCGCCACAAGCGTTTGAGGCCGCCTCAGAAACATTGGGGATGCTCATGGGCAACGCGCTTGCGAGTTGCCGGGGGTGGAGAGGAGGCGCTATTTTGCAGAGTTTTTGAGAGGACGCTTTTGTGTGCGGTATACTGAGGAAACGATGATTTGTTATTTCGTCTTTGTTGGGAAAGGAGCAATGTGGCTATGTCCCATTCTGCACATTCAGCCGCGCCGGGACCGCGTGAGGTTCGGGCGCCGCGTGGCACGGAAATATCTTGCAAGGGGTGGCAGCAGGAGGCTGCTCTGCGCATGTTGATGAATAATCTCGACCGGGAGGTGGCCGAGCGGCCTGATGATCTGGTGGTCTATGGTGGTTCCGGGCGCGCGGCTCGTTCCTGGGCTGCCTTTGAGGCTATTGTACGCTCTCTGCGCAGTCTGGAAGACAATGAGACGCTGCTGGTGCAGTCGGGGAAGCCGGTGGGCATTTTTCGCACACATGCCGATGCGCCGCGTGTGCTGATCGCTAACTCAAATCTGGTGCCCCACTGGGGGAATTGGGACGAGTTCCGCCGTCTGGAGGCGCTGGGGCTGACGATGTACGGCCAGATGACCGCTGGTTCCTGGATCTACATCGGCTCACAGGGCATTGTTCAGGGAACCTATGAAACGTTCGCCGAGGCGGCGCGCAAGCATTATGGGGGGACGCTCAAGGGCAAATTT
>DASZXF010000224.1:0-3117 GCA_035546055.1 Ktedonobacteraceae bacterium | reverse complement strand
GAGAGCATTGCTCATATATCAGTCCTCCCCAATTTTTCCAGCGCCGCAAGGGCGCGTTTCCCCACTCACCATCCAAAAAGAGGGGAGCGGGGCGCCACCAGCGCTTGAGGCCGCCTCAGAAAAAGGGGGGATGACTCATGTGTGAGAAATGCTCTCTAGAAATAATGTTCGAGTGTCGAAGACGCGAGCAGTCGGCGGCGCGAGTTCTATTCTGTTCGCAGATCTTGCGAGCATTTCACCGGCGGAGTATAATGGCGCACGGCTTGACCATCAGATTTTTGTCAGAGCGGAGAGATGTGCGCCCTATGCCTTTGCCTGTAATTCTGTCATATATTCAGACGCGTCCCCTGCTGGAAGCGCGCAAGCGTGGACTGGATGAAGCTGCTACCTCGCTGGATCTTGGCATGAGCCAGACCAGTGTCCCCTTGAGCGCTGAAGGAACGATCCTGCCGGACGGAACATGTCTGAGCTGGAGCAGCCTCGCAAAGATCAGCCAGTCTGAGGTCAATTGCTACACCGTCGAGGCCGGAGAAATCCGGGCCATCCAGACCTTTTCGGAGGAGACCAATCGCGTGTGCAGCCTCATGCCCACGCGTGGCGCGCCGAGTATGCTGATCGCGGGCTTTGTCATGCACCGCATCAAGGACGTAGACCCCTGGCAGGATACACAGCGCAAAATCGCAGCCATTACGCCCATCAACGGACCGGTGCTCGACACCGCTACAGGGCTGGGCTACACCGCTATTCTGGCGGCCCGCAGCGGCGAGCACGTCACCACCATTGAGCTTGATCCAGGCGCTCAGGCTATGGCACGTCTCAACCCCTGGTCGCAGGAACTCTTCGCCAATCCCCGCATCAGTCAGCTCATGGGCGATGCCTATGAAGTTGTGCCGACCCTGGCCAGCGAGAGCTTTGGCCGCATTATCCACGATCCCCCGACCTTCAGTCTGGCCGGCGAGCTCTACTCCGGCGTTTTCTATCGCGAACTCTATCGCGTGCTCAAACGCGGCGGGCGGCTTTTTCACTACATCGGTGACCCCAACAGCAAAGCCAGTGGCGGCGTCACACGCGGCGCCTTGAAGCGTCTGCAAGAGGCGGGTTTTGCTCGTGTCGTGCGGCGTCCCGAAGCCTATGGCGTTGTCGCGTACAAATGATCAGCCAGCTCACCTCAAGGACGATCCGCGAACAGGCACAATTCGCGCAGACCGCGCGCGATCTCTTCCTCTGAACCCGCCAGGGAGACGCGCACATAATTTTCTGTGACCGCGCCGAAGCCGCTACCGGGAGCAACTGTGACGTTGCGTTCGCGCAGCAGATCGCGAGCCAGTTCGCGCCCTGTGCGCGGTTGACCATCGGGCCGGCGCGCGTCCACCAGGATATAGAAGGCTCCGTGGGGAGTATAGGCATAGCGTCCGTGTTCGCGCAGAACATCGACCGCCAGATCGCGCCGCCGCCTGTAGCCCGCGCGCATCTCCTCAACGCACGCCTGAGAACCGGTCAGAGCCGCCGCCGCCGCTCGTTGCGCCAGAGTTGTCACATTGGTATAACTGGCATCAATGACAGTGGTGATGGTTTTGAGCAATTCTGTTCCCGTGACCACATAGCCAATGCGCCAGCCGGTCATAGCGTAAGTTTTCGAGAAGGTATAGATGCAGATCACCCGTCCGCGCTCAAACTCGTCAGGTTCCAGGAGAGCCGCCGGGCTGACATGCTCGCCCTCAAAAAGCACCTCATCGTAACACTCATCTGACAGCAGATAAAGATCATGGCGCTGCGCGAAAGCCAGCAATTGTTCGATGGTCTGACGAGGAAAGACCGCGCCAGTGGGGTTGGCAGGTGTATTGATAATCAGCATACGCGTGCGCGGCGTCAGCAACGTCTCCATCTGAGCCACATCGGGCAGCCATTGATTGGCCGGGTCCAGGGCATAGGGCACGCCGGTCGCGCCACATGTCGCCAGTTGCATTGCATACTGCGGCCAGTGAGGATCAGGCATCAGCACCTCATCGCCCGGTTCAAGCGTAGCCAGCATGGTCGACAGCAGCGCCCCCGTCCCGCCGGTGGCCACCGCCGTATGCTCCGGTCGAATCTGGTAGCCATTTACCCGCGCCACCTTCGTCGCCAGCAATTCCCGCAGCCACGGCCAGCCAGCCGGAGGTCCATACGTCAGCGGTTCCTCCCGCAAAACTTCAAGCGCGGCCCGGCGAATATGCTCAGGCGTGGGAAAACTCGGCTCGCCAATATGCAGACGCAGCGGCGGCGGCAGCGATACACCGCGCGCCTTTGCCTCCTCCTGCGCCTGCTGGGCGATCAGGCCCAGGTTGGTAATATCATTCGGCGGTAAACGATAGAGGTAGTCTTTGCCGGTCTTTTTGTCTGCTTGCATGAGTTAATATACGACTCCAGTAAAATGTGCGCTTCTTGCTCTGTGTGTATGCCTATGTATCGAATCCCAACTGTGCGAGGGCAAAAACCTCAGCGCTGCGTTCCACACATACCTGTACGAGAGAAAGCAGCTTACTATTCGGATTTCAGGAGTGCTTTCAGAGCTTGCTCAATATCCTGCCTCTGGTATAACATGACTATTCCTGATAAGCTTAACAAATCTTCGATAGTGATCGTCTCCAGACACTGCCTCGCTAACGATTGTAAATCAGGAAAGCGTTGCGTAACTGCATTCAATACGTGCTGACTCAAGCGCTGATGCATAGAAGAAAAGGCTTCCATCTTACCGGTTTCTACTCCCTCTTCCTTAGCATTACTCACAATTTCCTGATACACAGGCGAGTCCCATAAAAAGTCGCTCAACATGGCAAACCTCCTTTTCAACCAGGGTAGATCTTCATCGTCAAAGACTTTCGCTGCCAGAGCATAGCCGATCCAGAGGAGATCAGTTTTCTTCGCGGCGATGAGTTCTTCTATCATTATATCAACTGCGGCGGGTTCATCACCACCCTCAGCCAGAGGGAGCAGCGGTAAAAGGCTGGGCTTGTCTCTGGCCTGCGCGACAAATTCTTCCACCGTCATTTCCCAGAGGTTGACGCTGATATAGTTGAAACGCGTGATTTCTGCGCCGTTTAGCGCCCTTTTTACAAAGGGTGGGCGCGGCGCGTTCCT
>DASZXF010000223.1:0-4418 GCA_035546055.1 Ktedonobacteraceae bacterium | reverse complement strand
GCTGAGGATTGAATTCTGTATCTATAGATGCCTGGTATTATTGACAATACGTGAAGGCGACGGAGCGTATTTTGTGGAAGCTGGTGACATTTGGCAAAGTATCAGCCTGTTACGGGAAATAATCGAGAAAGGAAAAGAGAGATTCTGGCGCTACGCGGAATCTCTCTTTTTGGGCGGTCTAGCTGGATGTGAAATAGCGTTACAGGGTGGTCCAGCCAGCCAGGCTGACCGAACTGGTGCCGGGATTGGTTACAGCGATGGCTACGGGATCGCCGCCTTTGGTCGGACAGACCAGGATGGTCTGGTTGGTGGCGATGGGATCTCTGGCCTGGAGGGCGTAATAGCTGCCATCACGCGAGACGTTCGACCATGTGTACTGGCTGCTCAGATTAAAGTTGTAGTCGGTCTGGCCGCTGTTCGGATTGGTCAGAGTGGTCAGCGCTTTCGTGCTGTTGGCCAGCAAATTCATGGTCCACACCTCGTCCTTAAAGTCGGTACCCGTGCTGTTCGCGGTCTGCACCAGCATGAGCAGCGTATTTGTCGAGATAGTGCGCAGGGTTTGAACGCAGTTGTGGGGCTTGTCCTGGTAGATCGCGTGACGCGAGCCGCCGCTGGCCGGTCCCACCTGGATGTTTGTCGAGAATGGCGAAGCGGCCAGCAGACAGTACGAACTGTAGAGCAGCGTCCCATCGAAGCTGCTGTCCAGCGAATAATAGCTCTGGCGTGTCGTCGTCGTCAGGATTTGCTTCAGACCTGGATTGGCCGGCGTGGCCGTGCTCGCATCCATCAGGTAGACCGTCGCGGGCGGTGTCGGCGAACTGCTGCCCTGTTTGATGACATAGAAATGCGTATTGTCCAGCCAGGTCATAACGCTGTAATAATAACTGGCGTTGGTCTGCTCCAGGAAGAGCTGGCGCAGGGTGCCGGTCGCCACATCCAGGACGAAGATCTCGCTGGCGGTGGCCTTTGTATTGACAGAGATCAGGATCGACTTCTCGTCCACCGACCACTGGAGGGCAATCGGCAGGTGACTCAGATTGGGCAATGTTGAGTAGGTCGTCTGAGGGAAGCAGTAGAGCGTTTGCAGACCTTCGCCATCCATGCGCACCAGTTGGAGCAGGGCCGCGTGCTGCGCGTCGTTGTGCGGATCGGGTATACTCAAGAAGAGTATCCACTGGCCATCGGCGGAAATCTGTGCCTGGTCGATGCGAATCCCGCTGCTGACCACCTCGGCTTTGTGTCCGTTGCTCACATCATAGCGGCGCAGATGGCCAATCGCGCTCGTCGTGATCTCCGGCACCTCATTGTAAATATAGATCAGATTTTGCAGCTTCCCCCGCGCCAGCGGGCGCATCACCGCCGCCCGCGCCGTATTGTCAGCCGGGCACGAAGTCTGCGTTTGCGGCATCGGCACCGTCTGCGTCACCGCTGTCCCGGTAGCCCCGCTGTTCGGCGTGCTGGCGTTGGCAATCACCGTGGGGGTAACCGCGCCGTTCGCGCCGCCCGGAAACAACGAGCAGGCGCTCATCAGCACGAGCAAAGCGCAGAGCAGGAGTGGAAAACCGACATATATTGGACGAAAGCGCTTGAACATGGCTAACGATAATCCTTCTTCTTGGAAACGGCAAATAAACAGGAAGCGCGCGCCACTTCGGAAGAACAGAGTCAGAACACACATGAAAAACACATCTACGCGTTTCGGCGGACGGTCTTGTAATCCTCATCCGACGCAAGCGGCTTGATGTGTTGTCAGTGACGCCGGCTATCCCGGCCATGCATTATAACAGATCAGGAGGCTGATGGATATGAACTGCTTCACAATCTGGCCGCTTGATCTTCAGGCTTTGCGCAGAGGACAGGCCTGCAAGCAGGTATAGCGTGCGCCCGAGCGCGAAAGCTCGCTTTTCATCACATAGAGATGGGACACGCGATAGGCCGGCGAAGCGAAATGGTAGCGCGAGAGGAGCTGCTGAAGTACCTGCACCTGCTCAGGCGTCAGAGGCGACTTGATGCGGGCCAGGGTCAGGTGAGGCGAAAAAGGACGTGTCTCCGTGGTAAATCCGCGCTGCTCCAGGGCCAGGTTGAGCGCCTGGTGGAGCACGTGGAGCGAGCCGCTGGGCTCCGAAACGCCCATCCAGAGTACACGCGGCTGGCGCGGAGGACCAAAAGTGCCCAGACCCGACAGCCGGTAGCTAAAGTTCTGAGAAATCCCGGCAGCGTACTGCGTGGCCTCGCGGGCCAGAGCCAGATGAGCATCATCCAGTTCGCCCAGAAAGGCCAGCGTCAGGTGAATGCTCTGTGTATCCACCCAGCGCAGGTCAGGCAGGAGATGCTGGCCCTGCCTGATAATATTCTCCAGAAAGCTCTGTTGCGCCGTATCCAGTTCCAGCGCGATAAATGTCCTTGTCATGATCCATTCCCCAGTTTCAAGCATCAACGGATCTGTCCACGCAACCGGCCATCAGTCAGCGAACAGCATTTCATCCAGGGTCGCCCCCTCGATGGTCTCCACTTCGATCAGGTGTTCGGCAATCTTGCCCAGGCGGTCACGTTTCGCGCGCAGGATCTCCAGCGCCCTTTGATACGCCTGCTCCACCAGGGTTGACACCTCGCGGTCAATCTTCGCCGCCGTCTCCGCGCTGACCGTAGGCGAGCCATCGGCGTCATTCTTCATCGCGATCAGGCCCAGGGGACTCATGCCAAACTCGCAGACCATGCGTCGGGCGATTGATGTGGCCTGCTCGATATCCTGGCTGGCGCCGGTCGTGATATCACCAAAGACCAGTTCTTCAGCGGCGCGGCCTCCCATCAGGCCGATCATTTTGGCCAGCAATTCAGAGCGGCGCAAGAGATAGCGATCCTCAGCGGGCGCCGAAACCGTCACGCCCAGCGCCATCCCGCGCGCAATAGCCGTCACCTTCTGCACCGGATCAGAGCCAGGGGTTGAGCGCATGACAATCGCGTGTCCTACCTCGTGGTAGGCAATAATCGCCTTCTCAGCTTCGGTAATCAGGCGACTCTTGCGTTCGGGACCGGCCAGCACGCGTAGAATCGCCTCATCCAGATCGTGCTTCTCAATCGCCGGGCGTCCATGGCGAGCCGCCAGCAGGGCCGCCTCATTCAGCAGATTTGCCAGGTCCGCGCCAGAAAAGCCCACCGTTTGACGCGCCAGATCAGTCAGCGTCACGCCCTCAGCCAGCGGCTTACCCTGAGCGTGAACCTCCAGAATCGCCAGGCGTCCGCGAATATCAGGCTTATCCAGCATCACCTGGCGGTCAAAGCGGCCTGGGCGCAGCAGCGCGGGATCGAGCACATCAGGCCGGTTCGTCGCCGCGATTACCACCACATTTGAGCGGCGGTCAAAGCCATCCATCTCCACCAGCAACTGGTTCAGGGTTTGCTCGCGTTCATCATTATTGCTCGCCCCCGAATTATTGCGCTGGCGGCCCACCGCGTCGATCTCATCGATAAAGACGATACAGGGCGCATGCTCCCTGGCCTCTTTAAAGAGATCGCGCACACGCGCCGCGCCCACACCCACAAACATCTCCACAAATTCCGAACCGCTGATACTGTAGAACGACACGCCGGCCTCGCCGGCCACCGCGCGCGAGATCAGCGTCTTGCCCGTGCCCGGTGCTCCCACCAGCAGCACGCCTCTGGGAATACGCGCGCCCATGCTGGTGAAACGCTCGGGATACTTCAAAAACTCCACAATTTCGGCCAGCTCTTGCTTCGTCTCCTCAATGCCCGCCACATCTTTAAAGAGCACGCTCGGACGTGACTCGTGGAAGCGACGAGCGCGCGAACGCGAAAACGTACTCGCGCCGCCCAGACCCGTCTTGCGCACCACAAAGTAGAGCAGACCAACCGCCGCCGCCACAAAGAGCACATCTATAAGAACCGGTAGCCAGCCCGTATCCTGGCCGGTGCTCACCGTCACCTCAACGTGATCCCGGCGCAGTAACTCACTCACCGGGAGCTGATCTTCTTTCAACGCGTGATAATGCTGGCCATTTTTGGCAATCGCATTCACATCATCGCCGTCAATAGTAGCCGATTTGAGCTGACCCTGATCCGCCATATTCAGCAACGCGCTGATCGGCTTCTCCTGGACATTCACGTGATTCATCCCTCTGGCCACATTCACAGCCACCAGACTCGCCAGCGCAACAAGCAGCACAAGGGCAAACGCGGGAATGCCGTAGCGGTACAACCACGCCCGCTTCTTCGTCATACGTGGTTTAAGCGAAGAGCGAGGCGTCTCCGGGATATTCTGATCGTGATCGTGATTATCATGTTGCGGCATTTCCATGCAAAAAGCATTCTCCTTTTGCTGGCGCCCAGGGTGAGCGCGCGAGATAGATAGGAACGACAACTCCCATCTTCACAATGAAGGGGGGCATTCATGTATCAAC
>DASZXF010000222.1:0-5209 GCA_035546055.1 Ktedonobacteraceae bacterium | reverse complement strand
CTAAACTTGGTCTGGAAATCAAGACTTTTTGAGGGAGAATACTCATGACTGTTATTGCTGGTATTCCCTTGCAGGTGTTGTTGGTCTGGCTGGCCTGCCACTTTATTGGCGATTTTGCTTTTCAAAGCGCATGGATGAGTATGGAGAAAGGCAAAAGTTGGGAGGTGAATTTTTACCATGGCGCGACATATACAGCGGTTTTTGTTCTATTTGCGCATTCCTCACTCCTGGCCACGGCAGTGATCTTCGGCACTCATCTGGTGATAGACCCCCTTAAAGCGCGTTACAAGGTGATTGGCCCTATCTGGCTGGATCAGCTTTTACACATAGCGACCATTGTGCTGGTTCTGTGGCTGAAATTGTGAAGTAGAGATAATGAAAATTCGCTTCTGTCCACCCATCCTCTTGACAGCGTGCAACTGCTTCCGTAGCATGTGGCTACTGGTTGTTTGTGTTCCGGGACAGAGGTGACTGGTATGGCTATGACACAGGCGCATTTTGATGTGGTAGTGATTGGTTCGCTTTGCGTTGATCTGGTGTTCAGTGGTTTGCCGCGCTGGCCGGAGCCAGGGCAAGAAATCTATGTGAGCGATTTCGCGCCTGGCGCGGGAGAGATGTTTACTATCGCGGCTACTCTGAGTCGCCTGGGGTTGCGCGTGGGATTGTTGGGCGAGGTGGGCAATGATTTCTTCAGTCGCTATGTGCTGGATGAGATCGAGCGCGCTGGCATCAGCCGCGAACTGGTCTTTGTGCGCGATCATCCCCTGCCAGCGGTGAGCGTGTGCTTGCCTTATGAGGGAGAGCGTGGCTTGATCTCGTATACTGAAGCCAGGCGGGGCAGTTCGGCAGCGGAACAGGGCTTTGCCGCTGATATGCTGGCCCACCTGGAGCAGGTGAGCTGGTCGGCGGCTTTCCTCTATCTTTACCCCCGGATGCGCGACGTGCTGCGCCTCCTCAAGCAGCGCGGGGCGCCCATTTTTATCGATGCTGGTTGCTCACTGAGCACCATAACTGCCAGCCGTTTTGCTGAACTGGCGGCCTTCGGCGACTATTTCATGCCCAATCAGGCTGAAGCGGCCATGATTACCGGCCAGGAACGTCCCGCTGAAGCCGCGCGTCTGCTGGCCCACTCTGGTCCAATCCCCATCATCAAGATGGGAGCCGAGGGCGCGCTTGCCTGGCGCAACGGCGAACTGGTGCGCTGTCCCGCCTGGCCCGTGGCAGAGGTTGTCGATACGACCGGAGCAGGAGATGCCTTTGACGCTGGCTTTATCTATGGCATGCTACGCAATTACTCCTTTCTTGAGGCACTGCGCTGCGGAACTATCTGCGGCAGCCTTTCCACCACGGCCCTGACCGGTACAGCCGCCGTGCCGACCGCCGAGGAACTGGAACAGCTCAGATCTCGCGATAGATAGCAGATAAGTGTCTGCTTGCTCATCCGCGTGCGTGCTCGAAAATGTGGGAAACTCCCGTTCATTCTGGTAGCAGCAAAATGCTGGGCCGGATTTTCAGGACGCAGAACGGGGTGTTGCATGGCGAACTTAGAAGGCGCAATGCTGAGCGATTATCTTTTGCTGGACTGTATCAGCCGGGGGAGTGTCGCGGATGTGTATCGGGCGCGCCAGACCGATGGACAGTATGAAGTCGCGGTGAAAATTTTTCGCCCGGCTTATGCTGAGCGCGAGGCTTTTCGCGCATATTTTCTCCACGAAGCCGAAAAGATCGGCCAGTTCGACCACCCGCATATCCTGCCTTTTATCGAGTATGGTGAGGGCGAAAAGCTGCTCTATTCAGTGACTCCCTTTGTCAAAAGCGGCACCCTGGATGAACTCTTAAAGAAGGTTGGCGGCAAATTTTCCGCTATGCAGGCCTTGCCAATTGTTCAGCAACTCTGTGACGCTGTGCAGTATGCGCATGAGCATGAGATTATCCATGGCAACATCAAGCCGCGTAACGTCTTTGTCGCCAACGATGGACGCATGTTGCTGGCCGATTTTGGCATCGCACGCGGCTATGCTGACGGGCAATCCTTGCAGAAGATGGAATGGGGATCGGTGCAGTACGCCGCGCCGGAACAATCGCTGGGTTTATTGAGGCGTTCCAGTGATATCTACGCGCTGGGCGTCATCTTTTTTCGCCTCTTGACCGGCTCGCCAGTTTTCGTGGGGCAGACGCCGGTAGAAGTGCTTTTGAAGCACGTGCGCGAGGCACCTCCGCCGGCGCGCAGTCTGGAGCCGACGCTTTCCGAGGCTGTGGATGACGTTTTGCAAAAGGCGCTGAGCAAACGCGCAGATGATCGTTACGCGGCGGCCAGTGAACTCAGCCGGGCTTTCGCCGCTGCCGTCGCGCTGGCGCCGGTGGCCTCACCGGTCGCGCGTTCCGTCAATCTGGCTACTCGCCCTCTGACTCCCAGCCGTACAGCAGCGCTGCCGGAGGCTCTGCTGGAGTTTACCATGCAACAGACCGCACCGATTGCTCCCCCTCCTGGCGTGCGAGTGGATCAGACCTCCCTCAACTCGTCCTCTGGCTGGATACAGCCGGGTGCGCCGCAGACCCCGGCGCTGCCTGAGCAACATGGGATGAGCCCTCGATCCCTCGTTGCCCCCTCGCCGCTGTCGCCCCTGCCCCCATCTGTCGGCCATACCCCGGCATCCTGGCCCCAGGAGCCTGTGGAGTGGTCGCCGCTGGCCCCTGCCTCCGCGCAGAATGGTATTCCGACCCATGCCTCTGAATACCTGCGTCCTCAATCGCCGCCAGCTCAGGCCGCGACTGAAGACGAGGAGCGGTCGCGCAAGCGCGGGATGTTCTTGCCGATTCTGGTACTGATTTTGCTGGTGCTGGGCCTGCTGGCGGCGCTGCTCTCCTCATTTTTCCTGCCCGCGTCTTCTTCACAGGGCGCGGGGATGTGGACCAGGCCGCTCGTAGTGTCCGCTCGGCAAAGCGTGCTCACAGGGCAGGGAGGAGGGCTGTTATGGCCGAGTTAGCCGGGGTGATGGTGGGCAATTATTTTTTACTGGAGTGCTTGAGAAGCGAGGGCATGGTCGAGACCTACCTGGCGCGTCCGACCACCTCTGGCGGCTATGATGTCTATTTGCGCCTCTTTCGTCCGCGTTTTCCTGATCCGCTCTCCTTCCAGGAGCACTTCGCCAGCGAAGTACGCAAGGTCTGGCGCTGCCGACATCCGCATATTCAGCCGCTGAGCGAATTTGGCGAAGGCGATGGCGTATTATACACCACAGTCAGAGCCAGCAGCGGAGCCTTGACGCTTGAGCGAGTCCTGGAAAAACAGGGGAGTAAACGTCTGCCGCTGCGGCTAGTTGTGCAGCTTATGACGCAAATCTGCGAGGCGCTGCAATACGCGCACGAACAGGAGATCGTCCATGGAAACCTCCAGCCGTCCAGTATTTTGCTGGATGTGACAAAGCAGACGCTTGTGACCAACTTTGGTCTGCACCGGGCATACCAGGAGGGCGATCCGACCGTCGCGCAGGTGGAGGAGGGAAACGCGGCCTACCTTGCCCCGGAGCAGGTCGTGGGTATGCTTCGCCCGGCCAGCGATATTTACGCGCTGGGGGTTTTGCTCTATCGCTTGCTGAGCGGAAAATTGCCCTACGAAGGAGAGAGCGCGGGCGAAATTGCCATGCAGCACACCAGCGAGCCAATTCCCTCCTTGCGAGCCCTGCGCCCGGATCTGCCCGCAGCCATTGATGTGGTCATGCGCATGGCCCTGGCGAAAAGCCCGGACGCGCGCTTTTCAACGCCGCAAGCTCTGGCGGAAGCCCTGGTGCAAGCTCTGGCTCACAATAGCCCACCGGTTAGCGCAACGCCGCCGCCTGTGCGGCGCATCGCGGTCAACCCCCGGCGTACTCAACTCACCTGGCCGCGTGCGCTCTCGTTAATGGCTCTGACGCTTATCCTGGTTGGCCTGGGCAGCACTCTGTATCTCTTCCCGTTTACTCGCCTGGTGCTGAGCGCTCCTGGTTCTCCTCTGCGTTCATTCGGCCAGCCTGGCTCATTCACGATCTTTTTTCCGGGGCTGCGTCCAACGCCCTCCTCACCAGCATCAGGCGGTGATGCTCTGGCGCAGGCCACTCCCGGTCAGCAAGCCCATGGCACGCCGACTCCAGGGCGTCAGGGGATGCCCACAGCTACTTCATCTCCGGGCATTCAGCAATCACCCATTGTCTTCCCCGTCACACCAACCGCCGCGCCTCCGACCGCCAGTCCGCCACGCCAGTTAGTCTGTGTGCCGGGGACGCTCAAAATTGACGGTTCGTTTTACCTGGCTCCTCTGCTGCAACAGGTTGGTCTTGATTATCAGACCTTCTGTCCGAACTGGCAGCTCAGCCTGGAGCAAAAAGGCTGTCGGGCAGGTCTTGCTGAATTGCGACAGGGACAGATTGACCTCGCGGCCTCTGACCTCAGCGTAAAAACAGCCACAGGATTGAGCGACTATCCCATCGCCGCCATGCTCTACGCCGTCGTCGTCAGTCCTGATGTACAGATCAGCGGTTTGAGTAGCCAGCAACTCCAGGCGATTTACCAGGGCCGCGTCACAAACTGGCGCCAGCTTGGTGGTCCGCATACCGCCATTTCTGTGCTTCTCCACCCCTCCGGCGATCCGCTCAATACGCTTTTTCAGCATTTCGTTCTCAATGGTGTGCCGATGCGCGCATCGGGGGTGAAGTTGAGTAAAATGCTCACTCCAGAGCAAATAGCCCAGAAGGTGGCCAGTACGCCCGGGGCTATCAGTTTTGTCCCCCTGGCCGTGGCTGGCACCGCGCCTGTGCGTGTCCTGGCCCTCAATCGTGTCGCGCCGACTCCGCAAAACGTCCAGCAAGGAACATATCCCTTCTGGAGCATCGAGCATCTGTATACTTCTGCGGCAAGCGCTCAAGCGCAGGCGTACATCCAATTTTTTCAGACGACAGGTGAAGGCAATCGTTTTGTCCAGGCCGGTGCTGTGCCGTTGAGTACCCTGCCGCCCGCTATTCTCTCAAGCCACCTGCCGGGTCCGATGATAAGCGCATAGAAATACGACATTCTTCCTACTTGCTTTGACAACTGCGCGGATTTAATGCACTCTATGGGCAGCTATTGCACAGGGGCTTTTTTAGCCCACAAAGTCGGGCATAATTCTTCCTGGATAGATACCTCGTAAAGAATTAGGAAGGGATAACATGCGCTGTCCTCGTTGTAGTTTTGA
>DASZXF010000221.1:0-1531 GCA_035546055.1 Ktedonobacteraceae bacterium | reverse complement strand
GAGGGTGCAGGGAGCGCAGCGTCCCTGCCGGGTGCGGGTGTCCCGCATCTTTCTCTCCTCTTGCTTCTCGCCGCCGTCGGTGGCAAACGACTTTTGAGAAACCCTGAAAAAGATGGCAAAACCGCTTGACAACGGGGCGGGAATCTGGTAGGATAGGGCGTGTCAAGAAAGCCGCTTGTATGTGCAGGCGAACCGGTGACTATAGCGAAGAGGGTACACCCGTTCCCATCCCGAACACGGCAGTTAAGCTCTTCAGCTCTGATGATACTCTGGGGGCAGCCCCACGGGAAAATAAGACGTCGCCGTTTCACCCGCCCACATGAGCGGTTTTTTTCGTGCCTTCTTTCTGGTCCCACGAAGATACTACCGCGCTGTGTATGCCGCTTCAGACACATCTGTTGTCCGAAAGACGCTTTGAGAGGGGAATGAGATCTACACATGAGTAAATGGAAGTATACCAGGGGTTTGCACGACCTCGGCAACGCGGTCTACGCGTATCTCCAGCCTGACGGAACCTGGGGCTGGAGCAATGCCGGCATCATCGTTGACGGCGACACTTCTCTGCTGGTCGATACGCTGTACGATCTCAAGCTGACCGGCGAGATGCTGGCAACCATGCGCGGATCGCTCCCGGCGGCGGCTCATATTGATATGCTGGTCAACACGCACGCCAACGGCGATCACTGCTATGGAAATCAACTGGTTGGGGACGCGCGCATTATCGCTTCGGCGCGCACTGCCGAGGAAATGCTGGAGGTGCCGCCAGAAACCATGGCGATGCTGGTCAAGCAAGCGCCTTACCTGGGTCTGCTGGGCGAATACACCAGCCGCATCTTTGGTGCCTTTGACTTCGAGAACATCACGCCAGTCCTGCCCAACCAGACCTTTGAAACGCGCCTCGACCTGCATGTAGGCGCGAAAGCGGTCAGTCTGCTCGAAGTTGGTCCAGCGCACACCAGGGGAGATACGCTGGTCTATGTACCAGATGATCGCGTGGTTTTCAGCGGCGACATTCTTTTTATCGAAGGGCATCCTGTGATGTGGGCGGGGCCGGTGAGCAACTGGATACGCGCGTGTGAACGCATCCTGGAGTTAGATGTGGAGACCATCGTGCCGGGACACGGACCCATCACCGACAAGCAGGGTGTTGAGCGTCTCAAAGGCTACTGGGAATATTTGCTCGCCGAGGTGCGTCCCCGCCACGCCGCCGGCCTCTCTCCACTGGATGCCGCACTGGACATCCCCATGGATGCCTACGCGCACTGGAGCGACGCCGAGCGCGTGGTAGTCAACGTAGCCACCATCTACCGCGAACTGAACAACGAGACAGAACCGGCCAGCGTCCCCATGCTCTTTGGCCTCATGGCGGAATATGCCCGGCAAAAAGGACTGTTGTAACGCCACATGAGTCCTCCCTGATGCTTGATCCCGTTGGAAAACCCGCCGTCCGACCTCTCAGCGCCTGCGGCGCTTCGCAAACCGTGGCGAGCCGCTACGCAGCGAGGAGTCAGAAAAGGCGTTTGCCAACGGG
>DASZXF010000220.1:0-1794 GCA_035546055.1 Ktedonobacteraceae bacterium | reverse complement strand
AGAAGAAGAGAAAAGCGGTCGGTCCCAGCGAGGGGAAAATAAAGGGCGAGCCGGTGACGAGAGCCAGGACGGCCATGAGTCCAATGCTCAGGCAGCCATTGATAAAGCTGAACAGCGCCAGGATGGGCGTGTGGGCGTAGTGCTGGGTCAGCCAGGACAGGCGCATTCTTCCGAAGAGACCACGCACGATATCCGACATTTCGCCGCCCAGGGGGTGTTCGCGGTCAATCGTCCAGGGACGCCAGCGGCGTGGCGGCGTGCTATTCGGCGGGCGCGCCGCTGGCTGTTCTGTGTGTTGGGCATCGTTTGTAGGGTTATCCATGTCTGACATAGAGCGTTTTTTCTCCTGCTGATGTGATGGTCGGCGGGCCATGTGTCTTTCTGTTCCCGATACAGGCTCGACGGTGAGTATAGTGAGGCCGCGAACTGCATAGCAATAGTCCACAGGGCAATTCATCTTCTATTGTACTCTGAACGCGAGATTTTTGCCTGTGGCCTGTGTATTTACTGCCTGTGTGGGGAAAACTGGCCCTTGTCCTGGCTCAGTCACCTTTGGCGAGGCACGAGCGTACCAAAACAAGAACCTCTCTGGCGGAAATGGGCGAGGATGAGATGACAGCAGGAAAAAGCTTTGCCTGGAGTGAGAAGGAGAGACGATGCAGAATCAAGATGAGATGAACCAGTCAGGGCAGGAGAATGTCAGGCCTGCGCGCAAACCGGTCCCTCTGGCGATGGCGCGCGGCCCCTTTGAATATCTACCGGGGGAGCAGGAGCCATCTGTTCAGATGGCGAGTGTAGCTGATATGCTCAACTGGGCCAAGAACTGGGCGCGTTCCCGCTCGGTCTGGCCGCTGGGCTATGGACTGGCCTGCTGCGCGATTGAAATGATGTCAACCGCCTCGGCTGCCCAGTACGACATTTCGCGTTTTGGCTCAGAGGTCTTCCGCTCCAGTCCCCGCCAGGCCGATTTGATGATCGTGGCCGGGACCGTCTCGGTGAAAATGGGGCCGCGCCTGCGTTTGCTCTGGGAGCAGATGCCTGATCCCAAGTGGGTGATCAGTATGGGCCAGTGCGCCAACTCGGGCGGGGAATTTTACGACAGCTATTACACTGTGCAGGGGGTTGATACCATTGTCCCGGTCGATATCTACGTTCCGGGGTGTCCGCCGCGTCCTGAGCAGTTGATTGAAGGCCTGCTGAAGTTGCGCGAAAAGATTCTTAAACAAGGTTTGCCGTTACACGTGGGTGAGTAGAAGGAGAGCGCCTGTGGCCACTTTTCAGGATCAGCCCATGCCAGAGTCAGAGCACATTGAAGAGTTGAAATCGCAGGAAATGCTGCTCAACCTGGGACCGCAGCATCCGAGCACGCATGGCGTGCTGCGCCTGGTTCTGCGCATGCAGGGCGAGACAATTGTTGGATGTACGCCCATCATTGGCTATCTGCACCGGGGCATGGAAAAGATTTTTGAGAATCGCACTTTGATGCAGGGCATTCGCTATACCGACAACTCGGATTATCTCTCGATGATGCTCTGCGAAATTGCCTATGCCGGGGCGGCAGAGGATCTGATGGGCCTGGAGATTCCTCGTCGGGCGCAGTATATACGCCTGCTGGTGGGCGAACTCCAGCGAATTTCCAGTCACCTGGTCTCGGTGGGCACGTACCTGATGGACCTGGGGGCCGTGACCCCTATTCTCTGGTGTTTTACCGCGCGCGAAGGCGTTTTAGCGCTCTTTGAGGCGCTGGCCGGCAGTCGCTTTACGGTCAATTACAATCGCGTTGGGGGCGTGCTG
>DASZXF010000219.1:0-3847 GCA_035546055.1 Ktedonobacteraceae bacterium | reverse complement strand
CGGGCCCAACCTGCCACCTCCTCCAACCCTTGCGAGGCGCCGCAGGCGCCGAGGATGCGATTCGCCAACGGGATCTTCTGAGGCGGCAAGAAGCCTCATCAGGAGTGGCGCGCCAACCGGCGCATGACGTTTCCAATTTTCCTGAGGCGGCCCCAACCGCAAGGGTTCCCCTGGGGGTGGGGAACCCTTGCGGCGCTGGAAAAAGTGGGGATGACTGATATCATTTCAAACTTGCGCCGCCGCAGGCGGCGCGAGGCAGCAGAGGCAAAACGGGAAAACGAAAGCTCCGTCATAGATGGGCGGTTGCGGCGGGGTCGGGATACGCCAGCCGTGATAGGCGATCATGGCCGAGCGGCGCGGGAAACCGACTATGATCGCCTATCACGGCTGGCGCGACTGGCATACCGGCCTTTTAGCGCCAGCGTAGCGTTCTGACGGCTCGCCGTCCCGTACCATAGGAGGGAGCGAGCATCACCCTCACCAGGGAGGCCAGCCCCCAGGCGATCAGCGCGTAGATCAGCATGGCGACCAGCGTAGAAAGCTCGAAGACGCTGTGGGAGCCGATGGTTTGATCATTGAAGATGTTGTTGAAGGGACCAACGAAAGCATGGCTGAGATTATAGAGCGCCATGATGAAGTCATTGTCCTCATTTGCTCCCAGCAGACGGAAGATGAAGCGCAGGCCCAGAATAACCTCCAGCACTCCCAGCAGGAAGTAAATGATGCTGACCACCCAGGCGCGCATCTGCGCCCGGCGCGCGTTTCTGTCCTCGTAGGTTTGCACGCTGTTCTCGACTTGATAGCCCGGCTGGTTGAGCGCATGTTCCGGCTGACTGACCGGAGGTGCCGGCTCGGCGCTGGCGGCTTCTCCGGCATTATTGTTGACGCTAAACGGAACCGTCTCAGCATCCGGGGGATAGACCGGGGTATGAACATCAAGCGGATCAGGCTGATTATGCATAGTGTTTCTCCTTATCCTATATCTACGACAAAGCCTGGACGCGAGATGCGCCCCGACCCTGTGTGGCGAAATGATAAAAACGGTCTGACCAGGCAGCGCCAGCGTTCTTGTTGTGGGCCTCTTCCTGGTCCGAGACCGTAAAAAATGATCTCTCTTGTAGCACGCAAAGACCCGCTAAAAGGTGGCAGGTGTCTCATATACACGCTTGCCTTTCACCTTGCTCTGCTTTTTTCTCACCCGCGCGTAATCACCTGAACGGATGATGCCGTTTCACCCGCTTGCTCTCTATACTCTTCACAGAAGCGCTGCTCAAGCAGAACAAGAGTCATCAGAGAAAGCGCCGCCACACGCGGCAAGCTTGCCTGATGTCTCAGGTGAATGGTGGGATAACATCAACGCACAAAAAGTCATGAGTCCTCCCCACTTTTCTGAGGCGGCCCAGGCGCTGGTGGCGCCCCGCCCCCCGCTTTTGGGATGCATGAGTCCTTCCCAATTTTGCTGAGGCGGCCTCAAGCGCGGTGGCGCCCCGCCCCCTCTTCATCATTTCCCTTGGTGGGGAGGGGAAACGCGCCCTGGCGGCGCTGGAAACAGTGGGGATGACTGATAACGAGATGCACATACAATAGGAAGGAAAAGGCATATGAACACATCATCACATGCCAGTACAGCTGATGAAAGCACGCAGGTTTTGATTATTGGAGGCGGCCTGGTGGGTCTATCCATGTCCCTCTTTCTCTCCAATCACGGCATTGCCTCGGTGTTGATTGAGCGCCATCCGGGTACGGCGATTCATCCGCGCGCCATGGGATTTACTCCGCGCACGATGGAACTGTTCCGCGCGGTCGGCGCCGAGGAGGCCATTCACCGCGTCGAGCCGCCTGTCCCCGAAGATAGCGGCACACTGCTGGTAGACAGCCTGGTAGGACAGACATTTGACAATTTCCAGGAGGATATTCGTTCGCTGTTCTTCATCGAGGATAGTCCCGCGCGCGGCAGCGCCATCGCGCAAGATTTGCTGGAACCGGTGCTGCGGAAGCGGGCCGAGGAACTGGGCGGAGATCTGCGCTTTGGCTGCGAACTACTGACGTTTGAGCAGGATGACGAGGGCGTGACCGCGCGCGTGCGCGAACGCGCCAGCGGGAATATCCGCACTCTGCGCGCGCGCTACCTGGTGGCGGCTGACGGCAGCCAGAGTCCCATTCGCCAGCGACTCGGCATCGGCCAGCATGGCAGCGGCAGCATGGGCCACTTCATCAGCATGATCTTCGAGGCGGATTTGATGCGATTATTCCGTGAACGGCACGCGGTTATGTGCTTTGTCAGCAACGACATTGTGCCGATTGGCTCGCTGGTCCCGTATCCCGGCTCGTCCGCGCGCCCTGATCTCTTCCGCGTGGACGTGGGATACGACCCGGACGCAGAGACGCTGGCCGATTATCCAGAGGAACGCTGTCTGGGTCTGATTCGCGCGGCGGTCGGTCTGCCCGCGCTGCCTGTCCGGTTGAAATCCGTGCTGACCTGGGAAATGAACGCCCTGGTGGCTGATCGCTTCCAGCAGGGCCGCATCTTTCTGGTTGGTGACGCGGCGCGCACGCAACCCCCCAGCGGCGGTCTGGGCGGCAACACGGGCATCGCCGAGGCGCACAATCTGGCCTGGAAGCTCGCCCTGGTCCTGCGCGGAGAGGCGGGGGCGGAACTGCTCGCCACCTACGATCTTGAGCGCCGCCCGCTGGCCGACTATACCGCCGAGCAGATGGCCCTGCTCTCCCAGCAGCGCCAGACCGAAGGCTCAGCCGGCATCACTGTGGACATCGCCAGCGTCAACGCGGGCTATCGTTACGGCTCGGGCGCTTTTGTGGCGGAAGCAGACACGGCTCAGCTTCCTCTGATTCAGCACTGGAGTCGGTGGCAGGGTCAGCCGGGAACCCACGCGCCGCATATCGTACTCGAACACGCAGGGCGAACGAGCTCAACTCTGGATCTGCCCGTTTCTCGCTTCGTCCTGCTGGTCGGCCCCGCCGGTCAGTCCTGGCGCGAGGCTGCGCGCAATTTGCAGCGAAGCCAGCCTCTTCCACTGGACGTTTACCAGATCGGCGGCGCGGCGGGAGATTTCCTGGTCGCCGACAACAGCTTCTGCCAGGCCTATGGCCTTGCCAGCAGCGGGGCTGTACTGCTGCGCCCCGATGGCTTTATCGGCTGGCGCTCCGCGCGCGCCGGTGAGCATGGTGAAGAGGACGAAGCAGCCCTGGCCCGCGCGCTTTCCACCCTGCTTTTTCAGTAAAAAGTCAGACAGAACTACATAAAAAGAGAAAGGCACTCCCAATGACTACCTTTGCATATACAGAAACCTTCGCTTTCCCGGCCTCAGCCGTGTTTGCTCTCCTCACCGACCTGGAGGCGCGAGCCTCCTGGATCGCCGGTATTCTGGAAGTGCGCGTCACCCCACAAGGGCCAGCGCGTCCGGGTACCAGCTACTTCGAGGCGGGCAAGTTCTCAGGTTACAAAAGCGAAAAGACTATGAGCGTTACCGAGTTTGAACAGGATCGCCTTTTGACCCTGAACACCGCGCCGGAAGCCAGCAGCCCCTTCCGCGAGAGCTACCGCATCGAGCCGCTCTCGCCAACCTCCTGCCGCGTGCAGTTCACCGTCGAGGTCGGCAATGTCCCCAAAGTGGCCGAGTTTTTCATGCAACAGCAGATGAAGAAGACCCAGCCACAACAGGCCGCCCGCCTCAAAGAACTGCTGGCCAGCCAGAACCAGCAGGCTGGCTAGCTACTATGGTCCTGATCTTCAATCTCTTTGGCGGCGGCTTGTGGGATGCCGGCTGGGATGGAGCGCACCTCATTCCCTCGCAACTTGCCATCCTGCCTGGTGGCACTCACTACA
>DASZXF010000218.1:0-3612 GCA_035546055.1 Ktedonobacteraceae bacterium | reverse complement strand
GCCAATCATGGCGCGCGAGGGCGAGCAGGCGGAGCACGCGCTGCTGGGAGAGCGCGCCATGGTCTTTGCTACTGGCACGTGCCCGGTGCGCGTCTATGATCGCGAGCAACTGCGCCATGGCAACCGTCTCGCGGGTCCGGCGCTGCTGGTGCAGATGGACAGCACAATCCTGCTCCCGCCCGGCTGGACCTGCGCGGTGGACGCCTGGGGCAATCTGCACGCGGAATGGCAGGAGCACACGGAGGAAAAAGCGCCACCGGAGAAGGCTTCTCTCCCTATAAACTCGTCCGTGGACGCGGTTTCGCTGGAGATTTTCAAGCATCTCTTTGCCTCGGCGGCGGAAGAGATGGGGGTTACGCTGGGGCGTAGCGCGTATTCGCCCAACATCAAAGAGCGGAAAGATTACTCCTGCGCCTGTTTTGACGCGCGGGGGAGGCTGATCGCGCAGGCCGCCCATATCCCGGTCCATCTCGGCGCCATGCCGGCATCGGTGCAGGCTGCCCTGGAGCGCTTTGCCAGCTTTGAGCCGGGTGATGTCATCCTGCTCAACGATCCCTACCTGGGCGGAACGCACCTGCCGGACATCACCATGGTTTCGCCGGTCTTTATCGGTCATGATCCTGACGGGCGCAGTGGTGAGCTTTTCGGCTTTGTCGCCAGCCGGGCGCACCACGCCGACATTGGCGGTATGTCACCTGGCTCTATGCCGATGTCGCGTGAACTCTACCAGGAAGGGGTGATTATTCCCCCGCTCAAGGTCGTCAAAGCCGGTGTGGTCAATCAAGAGGTGCTGGATCTCTTTTATCGCAACGTGCGCACCCCGGACGAACGGCGCGGGGATATGCAGGCCCAACTGGCCACCGCGCGCGTTGGGGAGCGGCGTTTACAGGAAATCATCGCGCGTTATGGTTCGCAGACTGCTCAGGCTCACGCGGACGCGCTGCTCACCTATTCGGCTCGTCTGACCAGTCACGCGCTGGCCCGGTTGCCCGTGATAGAAGGAGCGTTCACTGATTATCTGGATGACGACGGTTGGGGTGCGACAGACCTGCCGATCAGTGTGCGCTTGCGCATCCAGGATGGTAAAATGCTGGTAGATTTTACCGGCAGCGCTCCTCAGAGTGCAGGCTGCCTGAACACCGTGCGCGCCGTCGTTCATTCGGCGGTACTGTACGTCGTGCGCTGTCTGGTCGGCGAACAGGTACCGGCCAATCAGGGGATTCTGGAGCCGATAGAGATCAGCGTGCCGGAGGGATCGTTGCTCAATCCGCAGCGCAGTCTGCACGGGCGCGCCCTGGGAGTCGCGGCGGCGGTCGCGGCGGGCAACGTCGAAACCTCGCAGCGGCTGGTAGACGCCCTTTTTGGCGCCCTGGCCGGGATGGCGCGCGAACAGATACCGGCGGCCTCGCAGGGAACCATGAATAACCTGACTTTTGGCGGGTATGATCCAGTGCGTGGGCAGGCCTTTGCCTACTATGAGACGCTGGGAGGCGGAATGGGAGCGCGCCCCGGCGCGGACGGTCTGTCGGGCGTGCATGTACATATGAGCAACACGCGTAATACACCGGTCGAAGCCCTGGAAATGAGCCTGCCGGTGCGCGTCAAACGTTATAGTCTGCGTACAGGTTCCGGGGGCGCGGGACGTTATCGCGGCGGCGACGGCCTCTGCCGGGAACTGCTGTTCCTGGCACCCGTGACAGTCACCTTGCTGACCGAACGGCGCAGGCGAGGACCATATGGCCTGTGGGGTGGGAACGCAGGTCAACCGGGAAAAAACCTGCTGGAGCACGAAGATAAGCGGCTTGAACTGGCGGGCAAGGCCACGCTGGATGTCGTGGCAGGCGATGTTCTTTGCATCCATACCCCAGGCGGCGGCGGGTGTTTCCCAGAGGAGGTGCAAAATGGCGCTTGAAATACCCCTGTTTCCCTTGAATCTTGTTATGTTCCCGGGGACGGAACTGCCGCTCCATATCTTCGAGCCGCGTTACCGTTTAATGATCAACGAATGTTATGAGCGTGGTACGCCCTTTGGTATTGTGCTGGTGCGCCCGGAGAGCCAGCCGTTGCGCGAAGAACCCTATCCGGTGGGCACCATGGCCGAAATTGAAGCCCTGGATCGTATGGCCGATGGGCGCATGAACCTGATTGCGCACGGCCTTCAGCGTTTTCGCATTCTGAGCCAGCATCGCGCCAGGCCGTACCTTTCAGGTGTCGTCGAAATCTATAACGATACGGCGGAGGCCGGGCCGCTGCTGGATCGTCCTGTTCAGCAGGCCAGCGCCCTCTTTCGCACCTACCTGGAGTCGCTGCTGGAAGTGGCCGGGCGTGGAGAGCTTGAATTTACCCTGCCCGACGATGCCGAAGAACTCTCACATTTTATCGCTCATCTCATCGATATTCAGGACGAGCAGAAGCAGCACATGCTGGAAATGACCTCAACCCGGCAACGTCTGGAAGAAGAGATCAGCATTCTGCGCCGGGAAGTGCCATTTATGCGCCAGGTTCTGGCGATGAGTCAACGCTATTACGCCGATCAGCCGGATAAAAGCACCCTGAACTGAGGGCAGGCTGCCTCTGAAGTGAACTGGCAGGCTGCCTGATGGATAGCGTCCCGGCTGGAATATTCTATAAAAACCGGGCCAGAGGTCCGGGCAAAGGATATGTATGACCGATACAACTGATTACGCCGGTTTTCGCCAGCGCCTTGATCAAGTCCTGCGCAGCCGCGACGTGCGCCAGGTGCGCGCCTTTTTAATTGAAGAAGGGCAATGGACCCTGGAACAGCCGGCAAATCCAGAGTATGCCATGTGGCTGATGATCGCCGGCACGCCTGCTCTCAAGGATCTCCATCAAGAGGCGCGTCAGTGGCTGATTGAGCATGGCCATGGAGAGGCTGCCGAGGCCGTTCTGGGCCATAAACAGGCTGGTAGCCAGGGCGGCAAAAACACAGGTAAGCAGAGAGCCAATCAGCAGAAAAAAAGCGGCACCGGAACCGGCAAGGCGTCCGCGCAAGGGCAGGGAAAGTCTGGCGCGAAACCTCCGCAGCGAATGGGATGACATTGTCTATGAGCAGAAGGGAACCATTCTTGAGGTAGAGCCGGGAAAACTGGTAAAATAGAGCCTGTTCGCTCCTCGTCCTGGAATGAATGACAGGCCGGAGAACTATTTTACCGTGACCTATCAGGTGGAGGAGACCGCCGGAAAAACAATGCTGACGATTATCCAGGAGGATCCCAGGGAGCAACAAGCGCAAGAACAGCAGGAACAGACTGAAGAAAGTGAAAGTAGCGTCCTGAATACGCTGAAGCGACTGGTGGAAGGATAGCCATCAGCAGACAGCGAGTATGGATGCGATCAGAAGAAAGGAAAATCCCATGGCTGGTACTCAAACGGATACCGCCCTCTTAGTTATGGATATGCAGGAGGGGATTGTCGCGCGTTTTGGTCAAGATAAGGATGTGCTTACGCCTGTACGCACAGCTATTGATGCCGCCCACGCCGCGTCGATGCCTGTTATTTATGTCGCGGTGACATTTCGTCCGGGCTACCCTGAAGTAAGTTCGCGGAACAAAAGTTTCTCTGGTATCAAACAGCGCTTATCCGCTTCATCAT